>NZ_JBAKFQ010000004.1:0-273850 GCF_053484255.1 Martelella sp. FLE1502 | reverse complement strand
GGATGGGACGATGCCTTCCTAATCTCAATGATCGCTCATATGCGATAGCCCTGCCTCAAGGGGGGAGATTGTGGGCTGAGAGTCCGGCAAAAAGCCGCTCAGCAGAACTCAACTGCACCAAACTGACACCGCGCGACGCTGGTCCGCATTCACTCGAACCGCAACGCATCGATCGGGCTCAGCCTCGCTGCCCGTCTTGCCGGGAAATAGCCGAAGATCAGGCCGATCAGGGCCGAGAAGCCGAAGGCACCGGCGATCATCCATGGGTCAATGACGAAGGGCAGGGAGAGATACTGCACGGCCGCATAGGCAAGGCCGAGGCCGATGACGATGCCGGCCACGCCGCCCGATATCGACAGCACCAGCGCCTCGACGATGAATTGCAGCAGCACCTGCCGTTCGAGCGCGCCGACCGTGAGGCGCAGGCCGATCTCGCGGGTGCGCTCGGTGACTGACACCAGCATGATGTTCATGATGCCGATGCCGCCGACCAGCAGGCTGACGCCCGCGATCGCGGCCAGCATGCCCGTGAGGTGGCTTCTGGTGCCGGAGACGGCGTTGGTGATCTCGGTCATGTCGTTGACCTCGAAATCATCCGGCCGGCCCGGCAGGATGTTGCGGCGTTCGCGCAGCACATCGCCGACCTCGGCCTTCAGATCCTGTGTGGAAACGCCGTCTTTCGCGGCGAGCACGATGCTCTCGATGTAGCTGTCACCGCCGAGACGACGCTGGAAGGTGGCGATCGGCATCAGCACGATATCGTCCTGGTCGCGGCCCATGCCGGCCTCGCCCTTGGCGCCGAGCGTACCGATAACAGCACAGGAAATAGTGCCGACGCGGACATTCCGGCCGACGGGATCGTCATCGGCAAACAGCGTCTGCTTCACGGTCGCGCCGAGAATGCAGGCGGTGTCGCCCGGGGCCGCTTCGGCGCCGGCGAAATCGCTGCCGCTTTCGATGGTCCAGTCCTGGGCATCGAGAAACGCGTCGCTGGTGCCGATGACCACGGTCTTGCGGTTGTTGCCGCCGGCCACCACGGTCGCATCTGCGATGTTCTGAGGCGCGACCGCGCGTAGATCGGGTATCTGGTTGCGCAGCGCCGCGATATCGCGTTCGGTGAAGCCCTTGGCGGCCTCGGAGGCAGCACCCGGCGCGCGCTGGCCGGGCCGCACAAACAGGACATCTGTGCCAAGCCGGGCGATTTCGGTGCGCACCTGTTCGGCCGTACCGTTGGCCACCGTGACCATGACGATCACCGCCGAAACGCCGATGATGACGCCGAGCACGGTGAGGAACGAGCGCAGCAGATTGCGCCTGACGGCCCGCAGCGCGAGTTTCAGCATCTCAAGAAACATGGTCGTCCTCCCGCCGTTCGCCGCGGCCCGGCCGATAGCTGCCATCAACCCTGCCATCGAGGAAATGCATGCGCCGGCTGGCGTAGCGCGCCACATTCTCGTCATGGGTGACCATGACCACGGTGATGCCGATATCGACATTGAGGCTGGTGACCAGTTCCATGATTTCGTTGCTGGATTTGGTATCGAGATTGCCGGTGGGCTCGTCGGCGAGCAGAACGGCGGGTTCGGTGATCAGCGCGCGGGCAATTGCCACGCGCTGCTGCTGGCCGCCGGAAAGCTCCATGGTGCGCTGGTGCAGCCGGTCGCCGAGGCCCACCTGATCGAGCGCGTTTTCAGCCCGCTCGCGGCGCTCGGTGCGGCTGATGCCGCGATAGAGCAGCGGCAGTTCGACATTCTCGATCGCCGAGGCGCGCGGCAGAAGATTGTAGCGCTGGAACACGAAGGCGAGCAGATGACGGCGCAGCAGGGTCAGCTTGGGGCCGGGCAGTTCGGTCGTGTCGACGCCCTGGAAGAAGAACTGGCCGCTGGTCGGCCGATCAAGCCAGCCGAGAATGTTCATCGCCGTTGACTTGCCCGAGCCTGACGGGCCCATGATCGAGAGGAATTCGCCGGCCTCGATCGAGAAATCGACGCCGTTCAGGGCCGCGATTTCCGCTTCGCCGGAGCCGTAGATCCGCGAGACCTTGCGGAATTCGATGAGAGGAGGAGCCGCGTTCATATCATCGAACCTCCCGGCCATTACCCGTGATCACCATGTCGCCGGCGCGCAGGTCGCCATCCACGACGACGGTATAGCGGCCGTCGCTGGCCCCGACCGTGATCGGAACCGGCAGCGGCTCGCCATTGCGAAGCAGCCAAGCGGTACGCTCGTCGCCCGAAGAGGTCGGCGCATCGACGCCGGCCGGCATGAAGCGCAGCGCCGCTGTCGGGACCAGGATCACGTCCTCGGATTCGCTCACCAGAATATCGGCCGTGGCGGTCATGCCCTGGCGCAGCAGGCGCTCGGAATTGTCGACCAGAAGCACCGCCTTGTAGGTCACGACATCGCTGTTGAGCTCGGAGGCATAGCGGATCGAATCGATCTCGGCCGGAAAGCGCTTGTCGGGAAAGGCCTCGACGGTGAAGCTTGCCTTCTGTCCCGGCTCGACCTTGCCGACATCGGCCTCGTCGATATCGACGCGCAGCTCCATCTGGCCGAGATCGCCGGCGATGACGAAGAGAGTAGGGGCCTCCAGCGAGGTCGTGAAGGTCTGGCCGACATCGACATTGCGGTAAAGCACGACGCCGTCGATCGGCGAACGGATGGTCGCCTTGCTGAGCCGCAGTTCCGCCAGCGCCAGTTCGGCCTTGGCGACATCGAGCCGCGCCTCCGCGCTCTGGCGGTCGGCGACGGCGGCCGCATAGGCAAATTGCGCGTCCTCGAAATCCTGGCGCGGCGCGACGTTGCGCTTTACCAGGGTCTCTGTGCGATCCATCGTCGCCTTGGCGGATTCGACATCCGAGACGCTCGACGCGACATCGGCATTGGCGGCGGCAAGCTTGGCCTTGGCGCTCAATATATCGGCCGTCAATTCGTCGGTCTCGAGCTCCAGCAGCACGTCGCCGGCCTTGACCTCGCTGTTGAAATCCACAAGCACATCCTTCACCGTGCCGGAAAGCTCGCTCGAAATCTCGACACGGTTGATCGGCTCGATCGCGCCGGTGGCGCGCACGGTGATGTTCATCGGTCCGCGGATCACCTCGGCGGTCGCGTAGCCCGGCCGGGCCGCGACCAGTTGCAGGTCGCCACTCTGATAGAAGCGGTAGCCGCCATAACCTGCGGCAATAAGGACGATAACGAGCGCCAGCCAACCCCAGGGGAAGCGCCGGCGCGGCTTGTTCTCGCCGAGAATCGCCATGATATCGGGAACGGGCGGCCGCGCATGGCCTTCCTGTTCATCGCGCCTTCCGTGCGAGGACATCGGGAATTCTCCTGTCTGTACGCCTTACGATTTGCCGGCGACTATGGCGAGGAACCGGCGGCCATGCAAGCATTGCTGCGGATTAAACCGGGCGTCGCGGCATCGCCGCACACATCTTTGCGCGGAACCCGAAAACATGCGTATCGCGCCAGCGTGTTGCCGGTGTTGGCCTCCGGCGAATCATGCTAGTTTCACGCGAAAATCAGACGGATTTGGGAGATTCCTGGTGAAACCTCGTCACATTGCAGCCGGCATCGTTTCGGCTTTTCTTTTCGGCGCAGCCGCGAGCCCAGCCATTTCGGCCTTGCCGGAAGGCGCGAGCTCCATCAACGAGACCTATCAGGACTGGCGCGTCACCTGCATCTCCAACGAAGGCGTCGACCGTTGCGCGATGATCCACAATCAGGTGGCCAAGGACAGCGGCCAGCGGGTGATGACGGTCGAGCTGTCGGTGACGCCGGATGACAAGATCCAGGGCGTCGTCATCATGCCGTTCGGCCTGGCGCTGGCCCAGGGCGTGACGCTGACGATCGACGACGCCACCGAGGGCAAGACGTTCGGCTTCTCGACGTGTCTGCCGCAGGGCTGCCTCGTGCCCGTTGAATTCGACGCGGCGATGGCCGACCGGATGAAGAATGGCGGCGCGCTGAACATCATCGCCCAGCCGATCGATGGCAACGAGAAGTTCAGCATCGGCGCTTCACTGAAAGGTTTCACTGCTGCGCACAAGCGGCTGATGGAACTGCGTTAAGCGCCGTTCGTGAAAGCGAGAATGCGAGCACCGGCGACTGCACAATCAGGTCGTCGGTGGTATCCAGAAGTTCCATAATCCACATTATGCGATCCTACGTTAACCACGTTTTTCTGATTTGCCGCCCTTTGTCAACGGCTTTTTACGTTTATCCCCTCCCCTCTCACAGGGAGGTGTAAATAACCCGCATTTTGCGGGTCATCTATCACTTGCACCACGGGATATAACGCCTTGACGTTCCATTGCCTTTTTTAGGTTCCGGGCGTCGTTTGCAGTTCACACGTTCGCGCAACTTAGTTGACTGATTATGATCAGGCTTATTCTGTGTGCCTGCTTCAGCGGTGACTACCGCTTCTATACGCCGGTTAATCGGCTCGCGCCGTATTATGGAACTTTTAGCCGCTGGCAGAGCCATGCGGGCAGGCTTATTTCTTACAACCCGTGGTTTCGCCGTGTACACGGCGGGCCGCGTCGCGGGGAGGCTAAACGCCTGACCCCGAGCGACAGACGGCCTTAACGAAAAGCTCGTTTTCGGTTTCTGAGGTGTCACCGTACGTGATGACAGTATGGTCGCGACAGAGCGCGACCGCCTCACGTCCCGCGCCGCAAGATGGGAGGTATATTTTGATGCCTCCAAACGGCGCAGCTCTTTTTTCCAAGACGTCCTTTTTGAACGCTTCGACGATCGTTTCGCCATATCCCTTTTCCCTCATCCATTTTTCTTGCTCGAAATACTCCGCGTACCGCTTATCAATGAACTCCTCGACAAGCTCAGAGCCGGGCATGCGGGTATGGCCTTTGACGTGAACGAAATGGCGGCAATATTCCTGAAGGAAATTATCCGCCGTCACGCCTTGCATGTAGAACTCTTTTGCCTTGCCGTCCTTATGTCGGACATCGGCGAAACTGTAGTGCAGCGAGCGCGGAGCAAGCCCTTGCTCGACATGCTGCCGCGCCCATTCCTGAAACCATTCATGGCCGAGCGGCGGCTTTTTGGACATACGGAGCATAGCCTCGCCTTCATCATCGCCCTGGGGCTTTTGAAGGTACTTGCACACATAGAGAACAGACCTATAGGTCATCGGTTCCCAAAAGGTATGGCCATGCGGCCAATACACATGTTGATGATTTTTGTTCAACTCGACTTCAGGGGCCGGGCCATCCCAAAACAGGATGACATGCCAATGGGCGCGGCGCTTTTTGCTGCCATATTCCCCGGCGCAAAGGTACTTGAATTTAAAGCCCGCCCGGCGCAGCGATTTGAAATATTTCTGAACATCCGAGTAGACGAGAACAGCGGCGTGAACGTGATCCTCATTGCCGCTTTCGTCCCGTCCGTATGTCAGGGTGACACTGTGCGTAGTTGAGGCGTGGCGGCTTTCTGCGATGCAGCGCCCTACCCAATCATTGATGCGTACCCGCCTGCAACGTTCGCACTTGCGACACCAGATCGTGTTTCCGTCATGGTCGATAACTGGATTATTGCACATGCCGCCTCACGATCTGGTGTCACTAAATGTATTATTAATCAAGGATGGTGTGGCCGGCTTTCCCACAGGGGTTCTCTACAGCGCGTTGGGAAGCGCGTTCACCCCTGTGGAAAAGCCTACGCAGCCCCGGAGCACGGGGCTACGCATTTAGTTAGACGAGTTTCCGCCAGCCGGTGATTTCCCAATGGGCTGCATCCCAGCCCCAATCACCGCCCCACGTAACATCGACTTCAGCAGCCTTTGCCGCCTCTTTACCGAGCGCACCGACAAGCTGCCATGCGCGGGACACGTCCGGTTCATCCGGTCCGCGCGGCAACTCCCACCCATAAACCGAGTGGATCAAATCGACGGCATACCCATGTTGATGCGGGCTCTTACCGGGCGGCGCTTTACTACGCCCCGCCCGGAACCGCTCCAACTGCTCTTGCTCCGACCGCATAACGCAGTGGGCGAAGAACGGTATCCCAACTCGTTGCAATCGCCGGACAAATGCCCTTTCGAACTCAAGGATTTCCAGAGACGCGCCGACCCTATCGGCGCGAAGTTTCTGGTCCATCCATTTTTGAGTTGCGAAGTAGTCCGGACGGCGAAGTGCTTGACGGGCTTGGGAATAGGTATCAGCCCTTTGGCTGATTTCCGCTTCCATCGCCCTCGCCTCCCTTTGCTGCCTTTTCAGCGGGTGCCCCTCCGTCAGAGGCCGGTTTCTGTTTTCCGGCCTCGCCAGCATCGCCGCTATCGCCCTTTCGGCTATCGTCCTTCTTAGGCTGCTCACGGGGCTTTTCCTCCGCCTTCTTCAGAGCTCGCATCGCCGCATCGTGACTGCGGTTCTGAGTTTGCAGGATTTGCTGCATCTGCCGCATCATGGCGCGCTGATTGGCATTCGCGCGTTGCATGACCTCGGCGACCTCCGGCGAGACCACGCGCCGCTCGACGATCCGCGTGAAGCTTTCCGACGCCTTTGGCGGCTCAATGCGAACCCCGGCGTTCGTTTCGATAAACGCCTCACCATCCGGCGCTATCGCCATAGCAAACGGAGCGTGAAGCCGGATTTCATCCAGCCCTTCCACACGGGCGAGGAAATAGCCCTCGCCCCCATAGCTGCCGTCCGGCTTGACCAGCCAATAATAAAGGCCCACCGCCTTCGGCGCGTTGACACGAAGCGTCACGCGCCCCGACGCGGATCGCGGCACAAGCAGGTGCTGGCCTTTCTTCCAGTGTCCCCAGTCGGTCAATTGTCCAAGGTTTTGCATATCAGGCTTCCTGTTCGATCTGATCTTCGCGCCCGGGAATGCGCTCGTTGATTTTCTCGTAATCGTCCGCGCCCTCGATGAGCTCGCGACCGAATACGGTGTTGCCGGAAATAGCGAGTTCGAGCATCCCGGACGCTTCGAACGGCTCACGATTGGAATAGGCGAAAACGCCCTTGTCGATTTCCGAGCAAAGATACCAATCCTCGCCAAGGGCCGGATCGGCGGGGCTGGTGTCCCATATGCGGGCCCGGTCTTCATCGAACGACGTTTGAGGGACCGACTGGAAAAAGCCCGTCCCGATACGCGGGCCCTCGATACGCCATTTGTGATTAAGAGGCGTATAGCCGAACAGGCCGTCGGGATCGGTATGCGCGGTATCGATTTCCCAGTTCTTGACGAGATCGACTTTCTGCTCGTCGCCGTCGTCGCGGATGAACTGGGGATACTGATCGACGTCCGTGACCGTCAAAAACGGATCGGCCTGCCGCTCGAAAATCTGTTCAGGCTGAATTTCGGCCACGAACATAAGCACCCCACCGGGATTTACCCGAGGCGTTGCAATCTGCATTGAAAGCATGGCGGCACCGGAGACCGCCGCCTGATCGAGGTTCACGGCGTCCGTCGCGAAGCGCTTCGAGAACCCGAACCCGGCAAGCCTAGACCCGAGTTCAATGGGCTGCTCGAACATCTGATCCGGCATGCGAATACCGTCCATGAGCTTCGCAATGATCGCATCATCATCGAGGCCGGAATACCGCTTCCGCAACTGGGCAAAAAGCCGCATCTTTTTCGCCCGGTCGATAGACGCCAGCGAGAATTGCATTTCCGCGCCGTCCATCTTGGCGAACACCATCGGAAAGCCGTTCTCATCCGCACGGATGTCGAACGACCGATCCAACAAACTGTCATCGGTCGTAAAGAACTTATCCCAGTGCTCTATAGAGCCGTCCGACTGCCGCCAGTTGAAGGACGGATTAGCATCAATCGGGAAATCGCCGACGCCGCTTTCCTGATAGGGTCCGATGCCGACGACCGGAACAGCGTCCGCATTCAGCACATCGATACCAACAACGCCTTCCATCGCTGCCTCATCGAACGAGGGAACGATATTGCGATGGCGACCGCGTTCGCGGATCGCCTTCGCGAGCGAGGGATCAAGTCGGTCCCGCTCAGGAAGATCGAGCGAGACGTTTTTGTTGCGATAGTTGATGATGGCGTTATAGGCCTCGATATACATGCTCGAAACGTCCTGATCGGACGCCGCATGCAGGCCCAGAGCATCCATAACGGGCCAATCGCCCTCAACTCCGCGCGCCATAGTTTCGATGAAGGGGATAACGTCCGCCCCTTCCCTCACCGGCTTTTTCGAGTAGCTCGCCTCGAATTCATCGCGTCCGGCGAAGCGCTCGAATGCGAGCCACGGGACGAGATAGGCTGTCACCCGGAGCATCACCGGGTTCAGCAGGACTTCCGCCGTTTCGTCCATCTCGATTGAGACGTTGAGCCGCCCGGCCGTAACGGCGTCCTCACGATGGAGGCCCGCCGCTGCAATCGGCACGACATAGCCGGGGTCCATGCGAAGCAGGATCGGATTGCGATGCGGCCGCATCGTGCGCGGCACATTCAAGGCCGTCGTAGACTGCCTTTGCATGCGCATGTGCTGTTGAACTGCATTTCGATTTTTCATCGTATTTTGCTCCTCTTAGCTTTGATGAAACTACGGAGCTTCGCCGCGCGCCGGGCACAACCGGCACACTTGCGGACGCGTTTAAGCGCACGGCGAAGCTTATTCTTCGCCATGGCTTACCAGCCACCACCACCGCCACCGCTAACGCCAGCGGGACCAGGTGTCTTTGTTGCAGGGAGACCTAGCGGTCGTCCGTTACTGTCCAAGTATTGATGGGCATTGGTGTTCCGGTCGCCCAATTTACCAAGATAATGGTCGGCCCAATAACCAGCGGTGCCAATGAGATCAAAAGCGCCGCTACCAAGACCCAATACAGAAGACGCGATTTCGCCATACGCCTGTTCCCAGTTCTCCATGTCGCCGAACACCTGATACCGCCGCAGCCAGCTAGGCGCGGGGTTGGTAATAGTCGGCGTTTGGGGCTCATAGCCCCAGTCGGTCAGCCCATCCGACCCGTAGGAGTTACGATTACCAGTTCCCCACGTGGTGGACAAGTTGCCACCGGTGACAACGTTGGGAGAGGCAAAGCGCGTTACTCCCGTTCGCTGATTGCGCTGGATTTCCGACACGAGCAGCGCATTTTCAAGCTGCCGCCGTTCTTCGGCTTGCGCCATCACGGTGGGATTGTAACTCTGCGCGAAATTCGCGACGGCACCGCCCATGCCAGAGACGAACCCGCCGAGCCACTGACGGTTAGCGGTATCGTTCTCCCACTCGACCTGTCGAACGTTGTTCTGCCAGTTGTACTCGGCGCGCGCGTTCTCGTTTTCGGTATTGTAGGCATTAACGAGGTTCTGATTGGACCAATTATAACGGTCCATCTCGCCCTGCACGTACCAGTCATAGGTATCGCGCACATGCTGCGTATCCTGTGCATGCTGCGTCAGCGCGCCATTAAGGCGCGTTTCCCAATCGACATATTCCGGATTGGTCGCGAGAAACGGCGCGTTGGTGTACTGGTACCCCGCCGCTCCACCAGCGCGAAGAACGGTAAGCGGATTAAATCCCGCCGCCTCGCTCTCAGCGACAAGGCGCTTAAGGTCAATCGCCGAATACTGATTGACTGTCTTAATGACCGTAGGGTCAGGCGCGGCCCCGACCCCATCGATATAACCGGATATCGACGGCCCCTTAAACGGAGCCGCCAATGTCGGAGGTGCCGGAAGCACCAACGGCGAAGCCTTCGCAGGCGGCGGCGGCGTCGGCTGCTTCTTCGGCTTAGATATAAGCCCGCCGATAAGAGAGGCACCCAGACCGAGGAGCGCGCCAAACATTAGCGCCCTCCCCGGTTCATCCACGCCGAGACGGCAAAATCAACGCCGACCAATGCCAGCGCGACCAGCGACGTCTGGACGGTAACGGCGTCCTGATGCTCCATACCATTGGCAACAAGCCACGTCGCAGCGGCTGTTCCCAACCTGCTTACTGCGGGTTGCAATATCTGCTTGATTAAGGTATCCATGTCCTACCCCCTTTCAGAGCGAAAAGCGTAGGACCATCAGGCGGTTAGCATAATCCACATTATGTGATCTTTGTTGTAGTGAGGCCGCCCTGCGCTGTTCTCTGCGGGACACCTAGAAACAATCTGCAAAACAGAACTGCGTATACTCATGCTTGATCTCGATTCGCTCGGGACGCGGATCGTCGTCCTCGGCCCCTCCAATGCGGGTAAATCGACCCTGGCCGTCGCCTTGTCCAGAAAGCTGGATGTCGCGGCGATCCATCTTGATCAGTTCCAGCATCTGCCCAACACCGACTGGAAGCCGCGTCCCGAGGCCGAGTTCGCGAGACTGCACGATGACGCCATCATGGGCGAGCGCTGGGTCATGGATGGCAATTACAGCCGACTGATGCCGCAGCGCCTTGCCCGCGCGACCGGCGCGATCCTCATCACATCCAGCCGCTGGCGCCGGCTGGCGCGCTATATCAGACGAACAACGGTCAATCGCGCGGAACGCGCCGGCCACCTGGAAGGCGCGCAGGACAGCATAAAATGGGAGATGATCGACTGGATCCTGTTCAAGACCCGAAACAGCGCGACCAAATACGCCGAGGCCTTACGCCGCTCCGGCCTGCCGACGGTCGAATGCCACAGCGCGAAGGCGCTTGACGAGCTTTACCGGCGCTGGGAGTTGCCGCCGGTCAGATAGCGGCGACATCGCCCCTCGCCCAGCCTTCCTGGGTTTCCGCCACGAAATCGTCGTAGCGACCCTCGGCGATCGCCTTGCGAATGCCCTGCATGAGCATCTGGTAATAATGCAGGTTGTTCCAGGTCAGCAGCATGCCGCCCAGCGACTCGTTGGACCGCACCAGATGGTGCAGATAGGCCCTTGAGTAGTCGCGGGCCGCCGGGCAGTCGCTTTCCTCGTCCAGCGGGCGTAGGTCCTCGGCATGGCGGGCGTTCCTAAGGTTGGCCTTGCCGCGCCGTGTGAAGGCGAGGCCGTGGCGCCCTGCCCTTGTCGGCATCACGCAGTCGAACATGTCGATGCCGCGCGCCACCGATTTGAGGATATCGTCCGGCGTGCCCACGCCCATCAGATAGCGCGGCTTCTCAGTCGGCAGTTCGGGCAGCGTCGTCTCCAGCATCGCCAGCATCACCTCCTGTGGCTCGCCGACGGCAAGCCCGCCGACGGCATAGCCCTTGAGGTCGAGACCGGCGAGACCGCGCGCGGAGCGAATGCGCAGATCCGGAATATCACCGCCCTGCACAATGCCGAACATCGCCTTGCCCGGCTGATCACCAAAGGCTTCCCGGCAGCGCTCTGCCCAGGCAAGCGACATCTCGGTGGATTTCTCGATTTCGGCGCGCTCTGCGGGTAGCCGGACGCATTCATCGAGCTGCATCTGGATATCGGAGCCCAGCAGCCCCTGGATTTCGATCGAGCGTTCCGGGCTCATGTGATGGACGCTGCCGTCGATATGCGATTTGAACGCCACGCCCTTCTTCTCGTCGATCTCCCTGAGCGCTGCCAGCGACATCACCTGAAACCCGCCGGAATCCGTCAGGATCGGGTGCGGCCAGCGGATCAGCGAATGCAGGCCGCCAAGCCTTGCCACGCGTTCCGCGCCCGGGCGCAGCATCAGGTGGTAGGTGTTGCCGAGGATGATGTCGGCGCCGAGGTCGCGCACCTGGTCGAGATACATCGCCTTGACCGTGCCGGCGGTTCCAACGGGCATGAAGGCCGGCGTGCGGATCTCGCCGCGCGGCATGGTGATCGCGCCAAGCCGGGCATTGCCGTCGGTGGCCTTCAGGGTGAAACGGAAATCGTCGCTCATCTATCTTTCCTGAACAGCAGGCTGGAATCGCCGTAGGAATAAAAACGGTAGCCGGTTTCGATCGCATGGGCATATGCCGCGCGCATGGTCTCCAGACCGGAAAAGGCCGAAACCAGCATGAACAGCGTCGATTTCGGGAGGTGAAAATTGGTCATTAGCATGTCGACCGCGCGGAACCGATAGCCGGGGGTGATGAAGATGCCGGTCTCGCCCTCCCACGGCGCCATCTCGCCGTTTTCGCCAGCCGCGCTTTCGAGCAGTCGGAGCGAGGTGGTGCCGACGGAGACGATCCGCCCGCCCCGCGCCTTGACCGCGTTCAGCGCCGCCGCGGTTTCCGCCGAGACGATACCGCGTTCGAAATGCATCACGTGGTCGTCGGTGTCATCAGCCTTGACCGGCAGGAAGGTGCCGGCGCCGACATGGAGCGTGACGAAATGCTGCTCGATGCCGGCCTCTTCCAGCGCCTTCATAAGGCGCGGCGTGAAGTGCAGGCCGGCCGTGGGCGCGGCCACAGCGCCGTTTTCTCGGGCATAGATGGTCTGGTAGTCGTCGCGATCCTTGCCGTCCTCGGCGCGTTTGGAGGCAATATAGGGCGGCAACGGCACGTGGCCGACGCGCATCATTGCCTCGTCTAGAGCGCCGCCGCGCGCGTCGAAACTCAGCACGACCTCGCCGCCGTCGCGCTTTTCCTCCACCGTCGCCGAAAGCGTCGTCGCGCCATCGGCGGAAACGAAACACAGCTCATCGCCCGGCTTGATCCGCTTGCCCGGCCGGGCGAAGGCGTGCCAGACATTGTCTGCCTTCCTCAGATGCAGCGTCGCCGAAACCGGCACCTCTTCACCGCCCTCGCGCAGCCGAACGCCCTCAAGCTGGGCCGGGATCACTTTCGTGTCGTTGAACACCAGCGCATCGCCGGGCCGCAGAAAGGATGGCAGTTCGGAGACGACATGATCGGCGAGCCCCTCGCCCGGCCGCACCACCAGAAGCCGCGCGCTGTCGCGCGGGCTTGCGGGCCGCAAGGCGATATTTTCGTCCGGCAGGTCGAAATCGAAGAGGTCTACGCGCATTGTATCAGGACATTTCTCAAATTCGAAAACCCGCCGGCCTTGGCCGTACGGGTTTGTTGCTTAACGGCGTTGCGCCCAATAATCTCCCCCCTTGAGGGGGAGATGTCGCGAAAGCGACAGAGAGGGGTAAAGGGCGTAAGCCCTAAAAGCCGCAAACACTGTGCTCTCGGAGAGGTTTCACCCCTCTCTGCCCCTGCCGGGGCATCTCCCCCTCAAGGGGGGAGATTGAAGGGCGTTCCCCTTCGCCCTCAAACGTCCGCGGCGACCTTCATCGTGATGATGTGGTCGGGGTTGCGGACCGGCTCGCCCTTTTCGAACTTGTCGACGGCGTCCATGCCTTCGATCACCTGTCCCCACACCGAATACTGCTTGTCGAGCCAGGGGGCATCGGTGAAGCAGATGAAGAACTGCGAGTTGGCGGAGTTCGGGTTCTGCGAACGGGCCATGGAGCAGGTGCCGCGCACATGGCGGGTGGCGGAGAATTCGGCCGGAAGATCCGGCTTGTCGGAACCGCCCGTGCCGGCGCGGCCGGGGTTGAACGTGTCCGAGGTCTTCTTGCCGTGCTGGACGTCGCCGCCCTGGGCCATGAAATCGGCGATCACGCGGTGGAAGACGACGCCGTCATAGGCGCCCTCGCGCACCAGTTCGCGGATGCGATCGACATGTTTGGGGGCGACGTTCGGAAACGCTTCGATCACGACCTTGCCCTTGGTCGTTTCCATGATGAAGGTGTTTTCCGGGTCCTTGATTTCGGCCATCATTTTCTCCTGTGGCGGTTTGCCCGCCCCGCCGGTCCGGGAAGGCGGGCGCAATACTTATTGTCCGACGGTGACGTCCAGGATCCGGTCCGGATCGCTGACCTTGCCGTTCTGGGCCTGATCGCCCTTCTTGATCTTGTCGACATTGTCCATGCCGTCGACCACTTCGCCGATCACGGTGTACTGGCCGTTCAGGAACGGACCGTCTTCGAGCATGACGAAGAACTGCGAATTGGCCGAGTTCGGGTCCTGCGCGCGGGCCATGCCGACGACGCCGCGCTTGAACGGCACGTCGGAGAATTCGGCCGGCAGGTCCGGCATATCAGAACCGCCCATGCCGGCGCGGTTGAGGTCGTAGCCGTCCTCGGTATCGCCGAACTGAACGTCGCCGGTCTGCGCCATGAAGCCGTCGATCACGCGGTGGAACACCACGTTGTCATAGGCGCCGCTTTCGGCAAGCTCCTTGACGCGCGCGGCATTCTGCGGCGCCAGATCTTCGAAAAGCTCGATGGTGAAAGGGCCTTCGGTGGTGTTGAAGGTCAGCGTGTCGGCAGCCATGGCCGCACCCGCGAATGTCGAAATCAGCGTTGCCGCTGCCAGTCCCGCAATCATCTTGCGCATGTCGTTCTCCTTGAAAAAGGTTTCCTCATCGGGCTACCGCGAGTGCTTTGCTCTCAATGCCGCCGCCACATAATCCGGCACGAAGCGCGCCACATCGCCGCCCATGGCCGCGACCTGCCGCACCAATGTGGCCGATATCGGACGCGAGGCCGGTTTTGCCGGGACAAATACGGTCTGGATATCCGGCGCCATCTCGCCGTTCATGCCGGCCATCTGCATCTCGTAGTCGAAGTCCGTGCCATCGCGCAGTCCGCGAATGATCAGGCTGGCGCCTGCCTCGCGCGCGGCATCCACGGCAAGGCCGCTGAAAGCGATTACCTCGATGTCCCCTGCCCGCTCCGGCAGGTTTTCAGCCACGCCGCGCTTCAGAAAGTCGGCCCGCTCCTCGAAGGTGAACAATGGCGTCTTGCCGGCATTCACGCCGATGCCGATCACGAGCTTTTCCGCGACGTTCAGCGCCTGTAGCACGACGTCGAGATGCCCGTTGGTCATCGGGTCGAATGAGCCTGTGTAAAATGCCTTCGCCATATGCTTCGTCGCGTCCTCGGCCCCGTTTCCGGTCACGGCCTTTTGTCATGGAAAGTGCCGGGCTGCAAGCCGGTTCAGGCCGTAAACGAAGCGGTGAAACGAAGAAGCCGGGCGCGAGGCCCGGCTCCAGTCTTTATTCCCGTTTTTCGCCGATCAGGTCTCGTCGGTTCCGTCGTCAAGGGCGTCCGTCGCCTCGGCCGCGCCTTCGCTGCCGGCCTCGACATCGACACCGGCTTCGACAGCGTCCTCGATCACCTCATCGTCGTCCGGCTCGCTGATGACCTCGACCGAGACCACCTTCTCCTCGGCGCCGGTCTTGAACACGGTGACGCCCTTTGCGGTGCGGCTGGCGATGCGGATGTCGTAGACCGGCACCCGGATCAGCTGCCCGGCATTGGTGACCAGCATGATCTGGTCGCCGTCGAGAACCGGGAAGGCGGCAATCAGCTTGCCGATTTCGTCGGTCTTCGAGGTGTCGGTGGCGCGAATGCCCTTGCCGCCGCGTCCGGAGATGCGGAAGTCGTAGGACGACGACCGCTTGCCGAAACCCTTTTCGGTCACGGTCAGGATGAACTGCTCGCGGAACTTCAGCTCCTCGAAGCGGTCATCGCTGAGCACGCCCTCTTCCGCAACGTCCTCGCCGACAAGCGCGATATCCTCGCCCTCCCCGGTCTCGGTGCGGCGCTCGAGCGCTGCCCGCTTCAGATAGGCGGCGCGTTCCCACGGCTCGGCGTCAACATGGCTGACGATGGTCATCGAAATCACCTCGTCGCCCTCGGCAAGGCCGATGCCGCGCACGCCGATCGAGTTGCGGCCGGCGAAGACGCGGATGGCGGGAACCGGGAAGCGGATCGCCTGGCCCATGGCGGTCGTCAGCAGCACGTCGTCATCCGGCGTACAGGTCCAGACCGACAGGATGCGATCGTTCTCGTCGTCGAGCTTCATCGCGATCTTGCCGTTGCGGTTCACCTGCACGAAGTCCGAGAGCTTGTTGCGGCGCACGGTTCCGCGGGTGGTGGCGAACATCACGTCGAGTTCGGACCAGCTTTCCTCGTCCTCCGGCAGCGCCAGGATCGAGGTGATCGCCTCGCCCTGCTGCAAAGGCAGCATGTTGATCAGCGCCTTGCCGCGCGATTGCGGCGTGCCGATCGGGAGCCGCCAGACCTTTTCCTTGTAGACGATGCCGCGGGAGGAGAAGAACAGCACCGGCGTATGCGTGTTGGCCACGAACAGCCGGGTGACGAAATCCTCGTCGCGGATCGACATGCCCGAGCGGCCCTTGCCGCCGCGCCGCTGGGCCCGGTAGCTGGTGAGCGGCACGCGCTTGATATAGCCGTTGCGCGACACGGTGACGACCATGTCCTCGCGGGCGATCAGATCCTCGTCGTCCATGTCCGGACCGCCTTCGAGGATTTCGGTGCGCCGGGGCGTGCCGAACTCGTCGCGGACCGCGATCAGCTCTTCCTTGATGATCGCCTGGATCTTCATCCGCGATGACAGGATTTCGAGATAAGACTTTATTTCATCGCCGATTTTGTTCAACTCATCGCCGATCTCATCGCGACCGAGCGCGGTCAGACGCGACAGCCGCAGTTCGAGAATGGCGCGGGCCTGTTCCTCGGACAACTGATAGGTGCCGTCCTCGGAAATCTTGTGGCGCGGGTCGTCGATAAGGCGGATCAGCGCCTCGACATCCTGGGCCGGCCAGTGGCGCTCCATCAGCTGCTCGCGCGCCGTCTGCGGATCGGGCGCGCGGCGGATCAGGTTGATGATCTCGTCGATATTGGCAACGGCGATCGCGAGACCAACCAAGACATGGGCGCGCTCGCGGGCCTTCCTCAGCAGATATTTGGTCCGCCGGCTGACGACGCTTTCGCGGAAAGCGACGAAGGCCCGCAGGATATCGAGCAGGGTAAGCTGTTCCGGCTTGCCGCCATTGAGCGCCACCATGTTGCAGCCGAACGAGGTCTGCAGCGGGGTGTAACGATAAAGCTGGTTGAGGATGACCTCGGCATTGGCGTCGCGCTTGAGTTCGATGACGACGCGATAGCCTTCGCGGTCGCTTTCGTCGCGCAGATCGGAAATGCCCTCGATACGCTTGTCGCGCACCAGTTCGGCCATCTTCTCGATCATCGTCGCCTTGTTCACCTGATAGGGAATCTCGGTGATGATGATCTGCTCGCGGTCGCCGCGCATCGGTTCGATCGTGGCCCTGCCGCGCATGATCACCGAGCCGCGCCCGGTCTCATAGGCCGATTTGATGCCCGCGCGGCCAAGAATCTGCGCCCCGGTCGGGAAATCCGGCCCCGGAATAATCTGCATCAATTCCGGCAGTTCGATCGCGGGATTTTCCATCACCGCGATACAGCCGTCGATCACCTCGCCCAGATTGTGGGTCGGGATATTGGTGGCCATGCCGACGGCGATGCCGCCCGCGCCGTTGACCAGAAGATTCGGGAACTTCGCCGGCAGAACCGACGGCTCCGACAGCGTGCCGTCATAGTTCTCGCGGAAATCGACGGTCTCCTTGTCGAGATCATCGAGCAGCGTATGGGCGACCTTCTGCAGCCGGCACTCGGTATAGCGTTCGGCCGCTGGCGGGTCGCCGTCGACGGAGCCGAAATTGCCCTGCCCGTCGATCAGCGGCAGGCGCAGCGACCAGTCCTGCGCCATGCGCGCGAGCGCGTCATAGATCGCGGCGTTGCCGTGGGGGTGGTATTTACCCATGACATCGCCGGTGACGCGGGCGCATTTGACGTATTTCTTGTTCCAGTCCACGCCCATTTCGGACATGCCGTAGAGAATGCGCCTGTGCACCGGCTTCAGGCCGTCACGAACATCCGGCAGCGCGCGGCTGACGATCACGCTCATGGCGTAATCGAGATAGGAACGCTGCATTTCCTCCATGATGGAGATGGGCTCGATGCCCGGCGGCAGGCCGCCGCCCGAAGGTGTCGTTTGATCAGTCAATGTGAATCACGATCTCAAGCTAGAATCATCTGGTTTTTTATAGCCGAATCCGATGGCTGACGCCAATTGCGCAAGCCTCCTGACAGTGGACAGACGGCGGATTCCAAGTTTTTATTCGTGTCAGGTGGTGATCTTGTGGCAAGCTGGCAAGAGCACTGCGAATGCCACCTGCGGTTTGCCGCGGCGGCGTGGCCCATGAAGAAGAAAAAACAGGCGGAAACGGGCGGATGAACGAACTGGCAACGCTGATAAACGGCTTCACCACCTTGATGGTGACCATGGATCCGCCCGGCATGGTTCCGATCTTCCTGGCGCTGACCGTGGGCATGACTCAGGCGCAGCGCCGCAAGGTGGCGATCCGGGGCAGCCTGATTTCGTTCTTTCTTCTCCTGGCCTTTGCCCTGCTGGGCGATGACATCCTCAGCGCGCTCGGTATTTCCATGAGCGCGTTCCGTATCGCCGGGGGCATTCTTCTGTTCTGGATCGGCGTGGAAATGATCTTCGAAAAACGCGTCGAAAGAAAGGAGAAGACCACGGAAACCGCCATCACGAAGGATGGCCTGGCCAATCTCGCCGCCTTCCCGCTGGCCATGCCGCTGATCGCAGGCCCCGGCGCGATCTCCGCGACGATCCTGCTCGGCTCCAAGATGGAAACGGTGCTGGACAAGTTGGCGCTCGTTCTGGTGATCTTCGTCGCATCGCTGGTCGTGCTGCTGGCAATGCTCGCCGCCGGCCTGATCGACCGGCTTCTCGGCGAAACCGGTCGTAACATTCTCACCCGCATTCTCGGCATGATGCTGACGGCGCTGGCCGTGCAGTTCGTGATCGACGGCGTTACGACCGTGATGCACGCTCCGCCGCCCGCCGTCGCCGGGTGAAATCTATGCTCTGCCGCCGATGGCGGAAAACGGCCTCACCGCCCTCAAGAAGGGGATGCGCGGTTGATCAGAACGGAATGTCGTCGTCGAGATCCTGCGAGAAGCCGCCGCCGCTGCGACCGCCGCCGCCGGAAGACGGCTGCGAGCCGTAATCGTCATAGCCACCGCCGCCCTGGCTTCCGCCAAAGTTACCGCCCTGCCCGCCGCCGCCGCCTTCGCCGCGGCCGTCAAGCATGGTCAGCGTGGCGTTGAACCCCTGCAGCACAACCTCGGTCGAATAGCGCTCCTGGCCACCCTGGTCGGTCCATTTGCGGGTCTGCAACTGACCTTCGATATAGACCTTCGAGCCCTTGCGCAGATATTGTTCGGCGATCTTGCAGAGACCTTCCGAGAAAATCACCACGCGGTGCCATTCCGTGCGCTCCTTGCGCTCGCCGGAATTGCGGTCGCGCCAGCTTTCCGATGTGGCCACCCGCAGGTTGGCGATCGGCCGGCCATCCTGTGTACGCCGGATTTCCGGGTCCGCTCCGAGATTGCCGACGAGGATGACCTTGTTTACACTACCTGCCATGACTACCACCTGTATAACCGCGTTGCGGCGCTTTAGAGAATTTTCGGCAGCATAGACGATCTCTCCAAAAGCGATCAACCGATACGGGACAATCCACAATTAAAAATGTTCTTTATTTGTTCTATCGCTCTGCTATGATCGAGTCAAGCGATTCAACGTTGGACATTCAAGCTGTCTGTTTTGCTGCACCTCGACAGAGCCGCGGCGCGAACTACATAGGAAGCAAATTCCCTTCTCGAGAAGCCTGATCCCATGAGCGAACTGAAGAATATCTCCATCCGCGGTGCGCGCCAGCATAATCTCAAAGGCATTGACGTGGACCTGCCGCGCAACAGCCTGATCGTAATGACCGGGCTTTCGGGCTCGGGCAAATCCTCGCTGGCCTTCGATACGATCTATGCGGAGGGTCAGCGGCGCTATGTCGAGAGCCTTTCGGCCTATGCGCGCCAGTTCCTGGAGATGATGGAGAAGCCGGATGTCGACCGGATCGAGGGCCTGTCGCCCGCGATCTCGATCGAGCAGAAGACCACCTCGAAGAACCCGCGTTCCACCGTCGGCACGGTGACCGAGATCTACGACTATATGCGGCTTCTGTTCGCGCGCACCGGCGTGCCCTATTCGCCCGTGACCGGACTGCCGATCGAAAGCCAGACCGTGACGCAGATGGTCGACCGCATTCTGGCGTTTCCGGAGCGCACGCGGCTTTACATTCTCGCCCCGCTGGTGACCGGCCGCAAGGGCGAGTTCCGCAAGGAACTGGCGGAGCTGATGAAAAAGGGCTTCCAGCGCGTCAAGATCGACGGTGAATTCTACGAGATTGCCGAAGCGCCGAAGCTCGACAAGAAATACAAGCATGATATCGACGTGGTGGTCGACCGCGTTGCCGTGCGCGACGATCTGGCGACCCGGCTTGCCGACAGCCTGGAAACCTGCCTCGAGATCGCCGACGGGCTGGCGGTCGCCGAATTCGCCGACAAGCCGCTGCCGGAAAACGAGACGGCGGCCGGCGGCGCCAAGAACAAATCTCTCAACGAAACCCATGAGCGCGTTGTTTTTTCTGAGAAATTCGCTTGTCCGGTTTCGGGATTCACAATTCCGGAGATCGAGCCGCGGCTGTTCTCCTTCAACAATCCCGTCGGCGCCTGCCCGACCTGCGACGGTCTCGGCTTCCAGCAGAAGATCGATGAAGGTCTCGTCGTTCCCGACCGGGCGAAAAAACTGTCGGACGGCGCGATCGCGCCGTGGGCGAAATCCTCGTCGCCCTATTACAAGCAGACTCTGGAGGCGCTTGGCCGGCATTTCGGCTTCAAGATGACCGATCGCTGGGACAAGCTGCCGGAAAAGGCCACCAACGCGATCCTCAACGGGACCGATGACAAGATCGAGTTCCAGTATGCCGATGGCGCGCGCAGCTACAAGACGACCAAGAGCTTCGAGGGCATCATTCCCAATCTCGAGCGGCGCTGGAAGGAAACCGATTCCGCCTGGGCGCGCGAGGAGATGGAGCGCTATATGTCGGCCGCCCCCTGCCCGGCCTGCAACGGCTACCGACTGAAGCCCGAGGCGCTCGCCGTCAAGATCGACAAGCGCCATATCGGCGAGGTCAGCCAGCTTTCGATCCGCGCGGCGCGCGACTGGTTCGAGGACCTGCCGAAGCATTTTTCGCAGAAACAGAACGATATCGCGGTGCGCATCCTCAAGGAAATCAACGAGCGGCTGCGGTTCCTGAACGATGTCGGGCTGGAATATCTCACGCTGTCGCGCAATTCCGGCTCGCTTTCGGGCGGCGAGAGCCAGCGCATCCGGCTTGCCTCGCAGATCGGCTCGGGGCTCACCGGCGTGCTCTACGTGCTCGACGAGCCCTCGATCGGCCTGCATCAGCGCGACAATACGCGGCTGCTCGATACGCTGAAACATCTGCGCGATATCGGCAACACCGTCATCGTCGTCGAGCATGACGAGGACGCGATCCTGACCGCCGATTATGTGCTCGATATCGGCCCCGCCGCCGGCATTCACGGCGGCGAGGTGGTGGCCGAGGGCACGCCTCAAGCGATCATGGCCAATCCGAAATCGCTGACCGGGCAGTATCTGAGCGGCGCGCGCGCCGTTGCCGTGCCCGCCGAGCGCCGGAAGCAGAAGAAGGGCAAGGCGCTCAAGGTCGTCGGCGCGCGCGGCAACAATCTGAAGGATATCACCGCCTCGATCCCGCTCGGCCTGTTCACCGCCGTCACCGGCGTTTCCGGCGGCGGCAAATCCACCTTCCTGATCGAGACGCTCTACAAGGCGGCCGCGCGCCGCATCATGGGCGCGCGCGAAAACCCGGCGCCGCATGACCGTATCGAGGGTCTGGAATTCGTCGACAAGGTCATCGACATCGACCAGTCGCCGATCGGCCGCACGCCGCGCTCGAACCCCGCCACCTATATCGGCGCCTTTACGCCGATCCGCGAATGGTTCGCCGGCCTGCCGGAAGCCAAGGCGCGCGGCTACCAGCCGGGCCGGTTCTCGTTCAACGTCAAGGGCGGGCGCTGCGAGGCCTGCCAGGGTGACGGCCTGATCAAGATCGAGATGCACTTCCTGCCGGATGTCTACGTCACCTGTGACGTCTGCCACGGCCAGCGCTACAATCGCGAAACGCTGGAGGTTCAGTTCAAGGGCAAATCGATCGCCGATATCCTGGAGTTGACTGTGGAGGAAGGCGTCCAGTTCTTCTCTGCCGTGCCCTCGGTGCGCGACAAGCTGCAGACGCTTCAGGATGTCGGCCTCGGCTATATCAAGGTCGGCCAGCAGGCCAATACGCTTTCGGGCGGCGAGGCGCAGCGCGTCAAGCTCGCCAAGGAGCTGTCGCGTCGGTCCACCGGCAAGACGCTCTACATCCTCGACGAGCCGACCACCGGGCTTCATTTCCACGACGTCGCGAAGCTGCTGGAGGTGCTGCACCAGCTCGTCGAACAGGGCAATTCGGTGGTGGTGATCGAGCACAATCTCGAGGTCATCAAGACCGCCGACTGGGTGATCGATATCGGTCCCGAGGGCGGCGACGGCGGCGGCCGGATCGTCGCGACCGGGACGCCGGAAGATATCGTGAAGGAAAAGGCCTCCTACACCGGTCAATATCTTCAGGAGCTTCTGGAGCGTCGGCCGCCGAAGAAGACGGAAGCGGCGGAATAGGAGACGGGTCATGGCGGCAGGCGCAATTCGTGTGGGTATCGGCGGATGGACCTTTGATCCGTGGAACGAGAGTTTCTATCCAGACAAGCTGCCGAAGACGCGCCAGCTTGAATATGCCGGCGAGAAGCTGAAGGTGATCGAGGTCAACGGCACCTATTATTCGTCGCAGAAGCCCGCCACCTTCGCCAAATGGGCGGCGAGCGTGCCGGACGGGTTCATCTTTTCGCTGAAGGCGAGCCGGTTCTGCACCAACCGCAAGAAGCTCGCCGAGGCCGAGGGCTCGATCGACAAGTTTCTCGGCCAGGGCATCACCGAGCTTGGCGACAGGCTCGGGCCGATCCTGTGGCAGTTCATGCCGACGAAAAAATTCGAGGCGGAGGATTTCGAGGATTTCCTCAAGCTTCTGCCGAAAGAGCGGGACGGTATTGCCCTCAAACATGCGCTGGAAGTCCGCCACCCCTCTTTCCTCGACCCGGACTTTGTGGCGCTCACCCGAAAATACGGCGCGACCATCGTCTGCGCGGATCATCCCGAATACCCGATGATTGCCGATGTCACCGGTAATTTCGTCTATGCCCGCCTGCAAAAGGGCGAGGATGACAATCCGCATTGCTATCCCGACAAGGCGCTGAAGGAATGGGCGGACAAGCTGAAACTCTGGTCAAAGGGCGGCGCGCCCGACGATCTGCCGCGTCTTGCCGGCGATGCGCCTGAGGCAAAGCCGCGCGACGTCTATGCGTTCTTCATCACCGGCGGCAAGGTCCGCGCTCCGGCGGGGGCTCAAAAGCTGCAAAGCCTGGTCGACGAGTAAGGTTGGCCTAGGGCTTCCGACTCTTTCATCGGCAATGCGTCTCAGCGCCCGCCCTCGATAATCTCGTGGATGGAAGGCAGATGGGTCGGCAGGTCCTCCGCCGTCAGCCCCCCGCCTGCCCGGTTCCCCGCCTCGCCGTGGAACCATGCCCCGGCCGCCGCCGCCTCGAAGGCCGGCACGCCCTGCGCCAGCAGCCCGCCGATGATGCCGGAAAGCACATCGCCGGAGCCGGCGGTGGCAAGCCATGGCGGGGCGTTGGCATTGATCGCGATCCTGCCGTCCGGCGACGCGATCACGGTGTCGGCGCCCTTGTAGAGCACCACGGCATGGGCGCGTCGGGCCGCCTGCAACGCCTTTTCGGGTTTGCCGAGGTCGCCGTCCTCGGCGAGGTCGGGAAAGAGCCGCGCGAATTCGCCGGCATGGGGCGTCATGACGCAGGTTTCCGGGGCCGCGGCCAGCCGGTCGAACAGCGCCCGCGGCTGCTCCGCGAAGGCGGTCAGTCCGTCGGCGTCGAGCACCAGCGGGCGTCCGATCAGCGTCTCCACATAATCCCGCGTTTCCGCGCCGACCCCGAAACCGGGGCCGAGAACGAAGGCCGACAGCCGCTTGTCGGCGATCCAGTCTCTGAGCGCCGCGACATCCTCGATGCGTTTCAGCATGATCGCCGTCAGATGCGCGGCGTTGACGAGGATTGCCTGCGGCGCTGCCGCGATCGTGACCAGCCCGGCGCCCGCCTTCAGCCCCGCCATCGCTGAAAGCCGGGCCGCGCCCGTCGCCGAAGCGCCGCCGGAAAACACGCCGAGATGGCCGCGTTTGAACTTGTGCGAGTCGGCGCCTGCGCGCGGCAGGCGCTCGGCCCACAGCGCTGGCGTGTTGAGATGGTGGTCGCCGGCCGCTTGCGCCAGTATGCGGCGCGGAATGCCGATATTGAACACCTCCAGCCGGCCGCAATGCGCGCGGCCGGGCAGCAGGTAATGGCCCGGTTTGGCCGCCATGAAGGTCACGGTATGCGTGGCCTTGAAGGCAGCGCCAAGCACTTGGCCCGTGAGGCCGCTGATGCCGGACGGCAGGTCGACGGCCATCACCGGCAGCCCCTCCGCCCGCGCGACAACGGCGGCAATCTCATCGGAAAGCGGCCGGGCGAGACCGGCCCCGAAAAGCGCGTCGACAATGACATCGCCCTGCTCCGGCCGAAAGGTATCCAGTCGCTTGCTGTCCATGCCGCAATCCTGCCGGGCCCGAAGGGCATCGCCGGAGAGCCTGCCGGGATCACCGAGGTGAAACACCGCCACCTTCATGCCGGTTTCCGCAAGCGCGCGGGCCGCGACATAGCCATCGCCGCCATTGTTGCCGGGCCCGCACAGCACCACCGCGCGCCTCGCCGCCGGGTAGTGCCGCAGCAGGCAGGCCGCGACCGCCCGCCCCGCCCTGACCATCAGCGCGTAGCTGTCTATACCGCTCTCAGCGGCCAGCGCGTCCGCGCGCCCCATTTCCTCAGGTGTCATCAGCAAGGCCGGCACTCCTTTGTTGCGGGTGAATAGAGCGGAAAACCGCTTGCTGATGCAAGAGGCGACTTTCTTCTGGCTAGTTGGTAATCAATTGCCTATTAATTGAACACAGGTTGCTGCTCAAAAATCATGCGCCCTCGCCGTCAACGCCCTTGAAATGCCGCGCTATTGACCTGAAGGCGCCTTTTGGCGAACCTGATTTCGGTGCCACATGCGGAATGCTGCGGCAATCGCGAGGCCGCAATTTCATTTCGGTGGATTTGCACGAAGAACAATCGAACTTGGCATGCAATGTGCATTAGAAGTTCCGAGCGGGCTGACGCCTGCTTCAACGGGAGAAGCGGAGAGCAATTTTCTCATGAAAAAGATCGAAGCGATCATCAAGCCTTTCAAGCTCGACGAAGTGAAGGAAGCCCTTCAGGACGTCGGCCTGCAGGGCATCACTGTCACGGAAGCCAAAGGCTTCGGGCGCCAGAAGGGTCACACGGAGCTCTACCGGGGCGCTGAATACGTCGTCGACTTTCTTCCCAAGGTCAAAGTCGAGGTCGTTCTGGCAGACGAAAACGTGGACGCGGTCATCGAAGCCATCCGCAATGCCGCTCAAACCGGGCGTATCGGCGACGGCAAGATCTTCGTTTCCAATGTCGAGGGCGTCGTGCGCATCCGCACCGGCGAAACCGGCGTTGACGCCATCTGATCCATCCCTCCTCTTTTGACAAAGATGGGGCATCCCTATCGTCATCTTCTTATGCAAGGAAAACGTTAAATGACGACAGCTTCTGAAATTATGAAACAAATCAAAGACAACGACGTCAAGTTCGTGGATCTGCGCTTTACCGACCCCAAGGGCAAGCTGCAGCACGTGACGATGGACATTTCCGCTGTCGATGAAGATTTGTTTGCCGACGGCATCATGTTCGACGGTTCGTCGATCGCCGGCTGGAAGGCCATCAACGAGTCCGACATGGTGCTGATGCCCGACACGGCAACCGCCCATATGGACCCCTTCTTCGCCCAGTCGACCCTGGTCGTGTTCTGCGACATTCTTGAGCCGCTCACCGGCGAAGCCTATAACCGCGACCCGCGCACCACGGCCAAGAAGGCGGAAGCCTATCTGAAGTCGACCGGCATCGGCGACACCACCTATTTCGGTCCCGAGCCGGAATTCTTCGTGTTCGACGACGTGCGCTTCAACGCCGAGCCCTACAACACCGGTTTCCAGCTCGACAGCATCGAACTGCCGTCGAACGCCTTCACCGAATATGAAACCGGCAACATGGCCCACCGTCCGCGCACCAAGGGCGGCTATTTCCCGGTTCCGCCGGTCGACAGCATTCAGGACATGCGTTCGGAAATGCTCACGGTTCTCGCCGAAATGGGCATCACCGTCGAAAAGCACCACCACGAAGTGGCTTCGGCCCAGCACGAACTGTGCATGGTGTTCGACACCCTGACCCGCATGGCCGACAAGACCCAGATCTACAAGTATGGCGTCCACCAGGTTGCCCATGCCTATGGCAAGACGGCCACCTTCATGCCGAAGCCGGTCTTCGGCGACAACGGCTCGGGCATGCACGTGCACCAGTCGATCTGGAAGGACGGCAAGCCGACGTTTGCCGGCGACGGCTATGCCGGCCTGTCGGAAACCTGCCTCTATTACATCGGCGGCATCATCAAGCACGCCAAGGCGATCAACGCCTTCACCAACCCGCTGACCAACTCCTACAAGCGTCTGGTGCCCGGCTACGAAGCGCCGGTTCTGCTCGCCTATTCGGCCCGCAACCGTTCGGCCTCGTGCCGTATCCCGTTCGGCTCCTCGCCGAAGGCCAAGCGCGTTGAAGTTCGCTTCCCCGATCCGGGCGCGAACCCCTACCTCGCCTTCGCCGCGCTGATGATGGCCGGCCTCGACGGCATCAAGAACAAGATCCATCCTGGCGATGCCATGGACAAGGACCTGTACGACCTGCCGGCCGAAGAGCTGAAGGAAATCCCGACCGTCTGCGGCTCGCTGCGCGAAGCGCTGGAAAGCCTGGACAAGGATCGCGAGTTCCTGACCGCCGGCGGCGTTTTCGACGACGACCAGATCGATGCCTATATCGCTCTGAAGATGGAAGAAGTCATGCGTTTCGAAATGACCCCGCATCCGGTCGAATTCGACATGTACTACTCGGTCTGATCACCGACCGTTGTGACGATGAGCCGGCTGCCTTCGGGCGGCCGGTTTTTTTGTGCCTGATGCCCCGCGGACACACCCCTTGCACCTGGCAAAACGCATTTCCATATAGAATACGAAAGGAAATGCTCATGAAAATACGCGAAGCGAAATACAATATCGGCGATATCGTCCGCCATAGCGCGCTTCCCTTTCGGGGCGTGGTATTCGATGTCGATGCGGAGTTCTCCCGCTCCGAAGAATGGTATAACTCCATCCCGCCGGAAATCCGGCCCAGCAAGGATCAGCCGTTCTACCATCTCGTGGCCGAGAACGAAGAAAAGGGTTATGTCGCCTATGTCTCCGAGGGTAATCTCGAGCTGGACATGAGCGGCGAGCCGTTGCGCAACCCGCAGGTCGGCGAAATATTCATGGTAACCGACAGCGGCCATCTCGCGCCGCGCTTTGCCAGCACGCATTGAGCGGATGCAAACAGCAAAAAGGCCCGGCTGAGATTTTCAGCCGGGCCTTTTTAAGGTCGAAACGACAGTGGCTATCAGTTGCCCGTCGTGGCGTTCTGCTGGGCTTCCTCGATCTTCTTGCGGCGATCGACGGCCATTTTCTTGATCGACTCGTCCAGATTGCGCTGGCTTTCGACCAGGTCGGGCTGGCTGATCGGGTCGCCGTCAAAGGCGGCGGTAAAGCCGGAAAGCGTCAGGTCGACCGGGTTCGGCTGCTGGCGCATGTTGACCGAGGTGAAGGTCACCTTGCCGCCGCGCTTCATGGCGTTGACCAGCGTATCGTTGAGCGGCGCCTGGGCAATGCACTGTTCATTGGTGCAGATGGCGTAGTCGAGCTTCTGCGGCGCGGATGTATCGATCTGCATCTGCACGCCGGCCGGGATCAGGCGGAAGGTCGGCACGGTCACCTGAAGCATGGCCTGGCCGTTGCTGCCCTGCGGCTGGATCAGGCCGACGGCGGTCAGCACTTGGCCGTTTTCGGCGCGGGCATAGTTCTGCACGATGCAGACGCCGCCATTGCCGTTGTCGTTGCAGGTCTTGAACCAGCCCTGCGTGGGAGCCGCGCCAGCCTGGGGCTGCTGGGCCTGCTGTTGTTCCTGAGCCGAAGCGCCGGCGGCCGAAAGGCCCGCAATCGTGAAGGCGCAAACCGCGACACGCTTGATAATACTGGCGCGTGAAAGCATCAAAATCTCTCCTGGTTCATCTGCGTAAGGTCCGGGGACCCTGCATCGCTATTGTTACCGAAATGCGGCAAAGCCTCCCTGTTTCGGGCCTCAACCGCCAGTGTTTCCTCTGATATCGCCACATTGGACGCCAATCTACCCCCTCGGCGCCCAAAATTTGCGCCTGAAGCGATTTCGCGGCCTATTTCAGCTTTGTCAGCGGCCATGATACCATTCTTCCACGAATGGATACGACAGGGCGAATCGATGCGCTTTCTTGCTACTCTCCTCCTCTCCGCGGCGCTTTCGGGCGCGGCCGCAGCCGAACCCGTTCACGGCATCGCCATGCATGGCGAACCTGCGCTCCCCGCAGATTACCAGCATTTCAGCTACGTCAATCCCGATGTCAAGAAGGGCGGCGCGATCACCTATGGCGTTGTCGGCTCGTTCGACGCGCTGAACCCCTTCGTGCTGAAGGGCATGCGTTCGTCGGCCAGGGGGCTGTGGGACGAGGTGCTGGGCAATCTCGTGTTCGAGCCGCTGATGCAGCGCTCGCGCGACGAGCCGTTCACGCTCTACGGCCTGCTTGCCGAAAGCGTGGAGTGGGACGATGACCGCAGCTACGTCCAGTTCAACATGAACCCGGACGCCAAATGGTCGGACGGCGAACCGGTGACCGCCGACGACGTGATCTTCACCTTCAACCTTTTGAAGGAGAAGGGACGCCCGCCCTATAATCGCCGGCTTGCGCTGGTCGAGACGATGGAAAAGGTCGGCGACAATAGCGTGAAATTCACCTTCAATGCCGACGCCAATCGGGAAACGCCGCTGATTTTCGCGCTGATGCCGGTGCTTCCGGAACACGCGATTGATCCGGAAACCTTCGACACGGATACGATGACGACGCCGGTCGGCTCCGGGCCCTACTCGATCGCCAGGGTCGAGCCCGGTCAGCGCATCGTCTACGAGCGCCGCGACGATTACTGGGGCAAGGATGCGCCCTCGATGGTCGGCTTTGCCAATTACGACACGGTCACGATCGACTACTACCTTCAGGATTCGACCCTGTTCGAAGCCTTCAAGAAGGGCGCTGTCGATGTCTATCTCGATGATGACCCCAGCCATTGGGCCCGCGCCTATGATTTCCCCGCGGCCAGTGACGGCAAGGTGGTGAAGGACGTGTTCCACCCGAAGACGCCGACCGGCATGCAGGGCTTCGTGTTCAACACCCGCCGGCCGAAATTCGAGGATGCCCGGGTGCGCAAGGCGCTGTCGGATGTGTTCGATTTTGAATGGGTCAACAGGACGCTGTTCAACAATGCCTATCAGCGCACGCAGAGCTACTGGCAGAATTCCGCGCTCGGCGCCTATGGCAATCCCGCGAGCGCAGCCGAGCGCGAGCTGCTGGGCGATGCGATCGACGTGATCGACCCCGCGATTCTAGCGGGCGACTACGCCATGCCCGTGACCGACGGCTCCGGGGCCGACCGCAAGGTGCTGGGCGCCGCCGTGAAGCTGCTCGGTGAGGCCGGTTACAGGATCGCGAACGGCAAGATGACCGGGCCGGACGGCAAGCCGCTTGCCTTCGAGATCATGACCACGAATGAGGGCCAGGAGAAGCTGGCGCTTGCCTACCAGCACACGCTGAACCTGATCGGCGTTGCTCTCTCTATCCGCACGGTTGACGACGCCCAGTACCAGAAACGGCTCAACACCTTCGATTACGATATGATCGTGCTCCTGGCGCCGGGCTTCTGGTACCAGTCCTCGCTGTCGCCGGGCGCGGAACAGATCTGGCGCTGGGACAGCCGCTCGCGCGATGTCGAGGGCACGTTCAACTTCGCCGGCGTCGCCAGCGCCGATGTCGACCGGATGATCAACGACATGCTGGAAGCCCGCTCGACCCAGCATTTCACCGATTCCGTCCGCGCCTTCGATCGCCTTCTGGTCAACGGCCACTACATGCTGCCGCTCTATCACCGCGAAGGCCAGTGGGTGGCGCGCTGGGCGACGATTGAACATCCGGCCGAAACACCAATCTACGGCTATCAGTTGCCCACCTGGTGGGATCAGACCGCGCAGTGAGGCCTTTAGGTTGCCTGCGAGTGCGCGCCAGATAAACGAATAGGGTTTATGACGGAAGTGCCCGCGGCGGGCCCTGACAACAAACAGGTCTCACGGCGGTAGAAGTCCGCCTTCTTGCCGCGGCATATGCAGAAAACGCGCCTTCTGCACTCACCTGTCGCGCGTTGCAAGCGCCCTCCGGATCGCTTCCGCGATTTCTTCCGTCGCATCGACCGGTACATAGTCGTAGCGCTGCAACGCCCCCTCGAATGGTCTCGTCTGGCCCGCCGCATCCAACCGGTCGATGAAACCGGCGAGCTTGGGGTTGAGCCGGTAGGGGCGCATCGGGAAGACCGGTTTGCCGGTGGAAAGCGCCTCGCTCATCATGTTGTGCGAATCCGCCGTCACCGCCAGCATGTCGACAAAACCGAGCATTGCGCGATAGGGGTTGTCGGTCTCGGGCGACCAGATCCAGTGCGGGAAGCCGTCGAGCCGCTTGCGCAAAGCCGCCATCACCGGTTCGGGCGTGCGGCGCGACTGGGTGACGATGATGCTGCCGACCTCTGCCTTGGCGTGATCGATCTGCCGCATGAAATGATCCAGCGCCGCCGCCTGATCGCGCGTGCCGGAAACCGGATTGCCGATCAGTATGCCAAGCCGCGGCGACGGCAGCCGCTCCCATTCGGCCGGCCGCGCTTTGATCGCTTCCGCAATCGCCGCCGCCGTCAGCGGGTGCGGTCCGGTATCGGTGACCAGCACATTGTCGGCGCGAAACCGGTCGTGGCGCGGCATCCAGATCAGATCGGCGGCCGATTTGCCGATCCTCGGGTCCTTCAGGAAAACGGTCAATGTCCGGCCGCCCGAAGCGGCCTTCACGGCCTTGAGATAAGGCACCATGCGCCGGCCGCTCGCAATCGCGACATCGGGAAACGGCGGCGCGATCGGGCTGCCCGGCCTGCCGGGGCGATGTTTCGGCGGCACTGGCCCACGCGGCATCAGCCATTCCCATGGCTTGCCCGGCGCGATCACCTTTTCCTCGGCCACCTCGCCGAGCCGTGACACCACGCCCAGGCACTGCACCCGGTCCCCGATCTTGCCGTCCGTGAGTATCCAGATATGCAATGGAGAAGGCCTTTCCCGTGAACAGCGACATCCGCTTGTGGCGCCTCGCGACACAGACGTCAACAGCCGGACGTCCCGGACGGAGCGCAGAAAGACAAGGCGGCGAAGGCCGCTCAGCCCCGCCGCAAAGCCCCCCAATCTTCTCGCCCCGGAGGGGAGAGATGTCGCGAAAGCGACAGTGAGGGGGGAGCCTATCCCCTCGAACGCTCTCACAATTGGATACGCCGCGCCACCCTCACTGCCCCTTTCGGGGCATCTCTCCCGCGAGCGGGAGAGAGTATTGGGAGTAACCCGCCAAGGCATCTTCAGCTTGTCGGCAGCGGGCCTGCGAGTTACTCACACATATGCCAATGGCTCGCCTACATCCCCTCGGGGCCGCGGTTCATCGAGGCGGGGCCGGTGCGGCAGATTTCGACGAGGCCGAGCGGCTTCATGATGGCGATGAACTGGTCGACCTTCGAGACCTTCCCGGTAATCTCGAACAGGAAATGCTCCACGGTCGCGTCGACCACCTTGGCCTCGAAGGCATCGGCGAGCCGGAGCGCCTCCTGTCGCTGATCGCCATTGCCGACGACCTTGACCAGCGCGACCTCGCGCTCGACCGGCGGGGCCTGGCCCAGTTCGCGGGCGCGCACCGAAAGATCGACAACCTTGTGAACCGGCACCATCCGGTCGAGCTGAGCCTTGATCTGCTCCAGCACGTCGGGCGTGCCCTTGGTGACGATGGTGATGCGCGACAGATGCGCCTCGTGCTCGGTCTCTGAAACGGTGAGACTTTCGATGTTGTAGCCGCGCCCCGAGAACAGGCCGATGACCCGGGCGAGAACGCCCGGTTCGTTGGCGACGACGACCGAAAGGGTATGGCGCTCGGGCGCTGCGGTCTGGCTCGAAATGAAATAGGCCGAACCGGTGGGCTGTAGTTTCGCGTTCATTGTCTGACCTCTTTCACTTAAACGAGCTGACGGCCCTTGGCGTCGATGGCGGTGGCGACGGCCTCGTCATTGGCCTCGTCCGGCAACAGCATGTCGTTATGCGCCCTGCCCGACGGGATCATCGGGAAGCAATTGGCGAGATTAGCGACGCGGCAATCGAAGATCACCGGTTTCGGGCTGTCGATCATCCGCTGGATCGCCTCGTCGAGATCATCCGGATTGTCGCAGTAGATGCCCTCGGCGCCATAGGCTTCCGCCAGCTTGACGAAATCGGGCATCGCCTCGGTATAGGAATGCGACAGGCGGTTGCCGTGGAGCAACTGCTGCCACTGGCGCACCATGCCCATATACTGGTTGTTCAGGATGAAGATCTTGATCGGTGCATTGTGCTGGATCGCCGCCGCCATTTCCTGAATGCACATCTGGATCGAGGCATCGCCCGCGACATCGATGACCAGCGCTTCCGGATGGGCGATCTGGACGCCGAGTGCGGCCGGCAGGCCATAGCCCATCGTACCGAGCCCGCCCGATGTCATCCACCGCTTCGGCTCCTCGAAATCAATGAACTGCGCGGCCCACATCTGATGCTGACCGACCTCGGTGGTGATATAGGCGTCGCGACCCTTGATCGCCGCGTTCAGCCGCTCCAGCGCATATTGCGGCATGATCACGTCCTTGTTCGGCATATAGGCGAAGCAGTCGCGGCCGCGCCAGCGGTCGATATTCTGCCACCAGTCGTCGAGCGACGGCTTTTCGGCCGGCAGCGCCCGCCACAGCCGCACCATGTCCTCCAGAACATGGGCAACATCGCCGAGGATCGGGATATCGACGCGGATGTTCTTGTTGATCGAGGACGGGTCGATATCGATGTGGATCTTCTTCGAATTCGGCGAGAAGGCATCGACCCGGCCGGTAATGCGGTCGTCGAAGCGCGCGCCGATACAGACCATGACGTCACAGTCATGCATCGCCATATTGGCTTCGTATGAGCCGTGCATGCCCAGCATGCCCAGCCAGTTCTTGCCCGAAGCCGGATAGGCGCCAAGCCCCATCAACGTCGAGGTGATCGGGAAATCGGTCAGTTCGACCAGTTCGCGCAGCAGGCGCGAGGCCTCGTCGCCGGAGTTGATGACGCCGCCGCCGGTGTAGAGAACCGGGCGCTTGGCATGGGCCATCAGCTCGACCGCCGCCTGGATCGCCTCGGCATTGCCCTGGACCTTGGGCTGGTAGCTTTCGCGGATCATGTGTTCGGCAAGCGGCGTATAGCGGCCGGTTGCGAACTGAATGTCCTTCGGGACATCGACGACGACCGGGCCCGGCCGGCCGGTCTGGGCGATACGGAACGCCTCATGTATGACATCAGCCAGTTCGTTTACGTCCTTGACCAGCCAGTTATATTTCGTGCAGGGCCGGGTGATGCCGACGGTATCGCATTCCTGAAACGCGTCGGAGCCGATCAGCGCTGTGGGAACCTGGCCGGAAATGCAGACCAGCGGAATGGAGTCCATCAGCGCATCCTGCAGCGGGGTTACCGCATTGGTGGCGCCGGGGCCGGAGGTGACGAGCAGGACGCCGACCTTGCCGGTGGACCGGGCATAACCTTCGGCGGCATGGCCGGCACCCTGTTCGTGGCGGACAAGCACATGCTCGATTTCGTCCTGCTGAAAGATTTCATCATAGATCGGCAGCACGGCGCCGCCGGGGTATCCGAAAATGTGTTCGACCCCGTTTTCCTTCAACGCCTGCAAAACGATTTCGGCGCCTGTCATCATGTTGTCCGCTGCGGTCATCTCATTTTTCCGTTTGATGGTCCTGGGTTTCCTCGGGCATAAAAAAAGGCCCCTTCAAGGAGCCTGTCGTCGCGCATGGGTGGCTGCTGCCGGATGGTTACACCATCCTGCCCATGCGCGATCCCACCACAATAAGAAGTTCTTTCTTAGCCATGCTTGGCCTGATAGCCCGTCTTTCCGGTTCAGTCAACGCGCAACTGCAAGAAAAATGCCGTGAAACCCAGGCGCGCGCAATAAAATTAGCCGGCCTGAATGGGCATCCCTCGCCCTAACCCTTTGCCGGATCGAGCCTTTTCCATTCAGGCCCCATCTGGTTGCGAAACCAAGTCATCTGCCGCTTGGCGTATTGCCGCGTGGCGGCACTTGCCTTTTCGATCACCTCGGCGCGGCTCATCTCGCCGGAAAGCATGGCCGCGATCTCCTTCACGCCGATGGCGCGCATCACCGGCGCCGCGGGTTCGAGACCGAGCGCCAGCAGCGCCTCGACCTCCTCAATCGCGCCCGCCTCCAGCATCGTCTCGAAGCGGCGGTTGATGCGGTCATGGAGAACCGGCCTCTCCGGCAGCACCACGATCTTGTCCGCGCGCGCCGTATTGAGCAGCGGCGGCGGGTTCTCGGCCTGAAAATCGGCAATCGACCGGCCGCTGGCGTCAAACACCTCGAGAGCGCGGACGATCCGCTGACCATCGTTTGGCAAAAGACGCCTGCCCATGATCGGATCGATCGCCAGAAGCTGTCCGTGAAGCGCTGAAGCGCCCTCCTCATCCAGCGCCTGCCGCCATTTGGATCGGATATCGGCGGGCACCGGCGGCATTGCGGCAAGGCCCTCGGTCAGCGCCTTGAAATAAAGCCCCGTGCCACCGACGATCACCGGCACCCGCCCCTCGGCTTCAAGCTGCTTCAGCAACACATCCATGTCGCGCAGCCATGCGCCGGTCGAGTAATCACCGCCCGCCGGGACATGGCCGTAAAGATAATGCGGTATGCCCTGCGTATCCTCGACGGAAGGCCGCGCCGTCAGCACGCGCAGGGTGTCGTAGACCTGCATGCTGTCGGCGTTGATCACCACGCCGCCGACAGCTTCCGCCCGCGCGATCGCATAAGCGGACTTGCCGCTCGCCGTCGGCCCCGTTATCAGAACGGCACGCCAATGTTCACCTGAGGAAATCGCCATGGCTCTCGTTGCCACGCTTGTCGCCAATCCGTCAAACCCTGTCGTGACCGAGGACCTCGTTTCCCGGCTTTCCGACGCCGTGCGGACGGACAGGACGAACTGGCTGGCAACCGGCATCGCGGCGGATCTCATGCTATCCGAAAGCGCGGAGGTAGCGGCGGCGGAGAGCGCGCTCAGAACCGCAATCGGCGCGCTGCCGGTCGACGTGGTGGTGCAGGATGCCGCGACGCGTCGCAAGAAGGCGCTGCTGGCGGATATGGATTCCACCATGATCGGCCAGGAATGCATTGACGAGCTTGCCGCCGAAGTCGGCCTCAAGGACAAGGTCGCCGCCATCACCGCCCGCGCCATGAATGGCGAGATCGAATTCGAGCCGGCGGTACGCGAGCGGGTGGCGCTGCTCAAGGGCCTTTCGATCGGTATCGTCGACGAGATCATCGAAAAGCGCATCACGCTGACGCCGGGTGGCAAAGCGCTGATCGCGACGATGAAGGCAAATGGCGGCTATGCGGCGCTGGTTTCCGGCGGCTTTACCGTGTTCACTAGCCGGATCGCGGCCATGCTGGGCTTTGACGAAAACCGCGCCAATATCCTGCTGGAAGACGGCGGGAAGCTTACCGGCCATGTTGCCGATCCCATCCTCGGGCGCGAGGCCAAGGTCGAGGCGCTGCATGATGTCGCGGCCAAGCGCGGCATTTCCGTGGCCGATGTCATGGCCGTCGGCGACGGCGCCAACGATCTCGGCATGATCAAGCTCGCCGGCAGCGGCGTGGCGCTCCATGCCAAGCCGAAGGTCGCCGCCGAGGCCTCGATCCGCATCGACCACGGCGACTTGACGGCGTTGCTCTATATTCAGGGTTACCGCCAGGAGGATTTCGCGCCATGAAGCTCGCTGAAACCGAACGCCTGATCATCCGCAACTGGGAAAACCGCGACCGCGACCTGTTCCACGAGATCAATTCCGACGACACGGTGATGGCGTTCTTCCCGATGCGGCGCAGCAGGGCGGAGAGCGACGAACTCTTCGACATGATCCGCGCGATGATCGCCGAGACCGGCTATGGCTTCCCGGCCGTCGAACTGAAGGAAAACGGTGAGGTGATCGGCTTCACGGGCCTCAACAAGGTCTACAGCGCCGACATCAAACCGGACGGCGCGCCCGAGATCGGATGGCGGATGACGACGGTCCACTGGGGTAAGGGCTATGCCACGGAGGCCGCCCGCGCCATGATCGCGCTCGCCTTCGACGAACGCGGCCACGACCAGCTCGTCTCATTCGCGGTCGCCGACAATCATCGTTCGACCGCAGTTATGGAGCGGCTCGGCATGAAGCGCGATATCGATGGCGATTTCGACCATCCTTCGGTTCCGGACAGCCATCGGCACCTGAAACGCCACGTGCTCTACCGTCTCCACAAGGCGGACTGGCGGGGCTGAGACCTATTCCAGCACCAGGCTGACGATACTTAGCGCGCCGTCGGGGGCCGCAACCATCAGCGACACGCTGCGGCGGCCCTCGGAGATCAGCTTGACGATGCTTGAGCGCACCTCCTGCGGCGTCGAAACCGCATCCTGCTCGACCTCCACGATCACCATGCCGGGCTCCAGCCCCTCGTCGGCGCCGGCGCTGTCCGGCTCAACCTCGGTGATCAACACGCCCTCGACATCGCCGTCGATCTGGTAGAGCGCGCGGCCATTGTCGTCGAGATCGCCGAGCGTGAGGCCGTAAAGCGACACCGGGAGGCCGGGCTGGTCTGGCACGCCATCCTCCGGCAGGGCTTCATCGGCCAATGCCGGCTCGCTTTCCGCCAGCTCGGGCTCTTCCAGCAATTGCGGCGTCACCTGAACCGTCATCCGTTCGCCGTCGCGCACGATCTCGACATCTGCCGGCACCCCGATCCGGCTTTCGGCGACAAAGCGCGGCAGGTCGCGGGGGCTTTCGATCGGATGGCCGTCGAAACTGAGGATGATATCGCCTTCCTCGAGGGGGCCGTCGGCGCTCGGGCCGTCCTCGATGATCGAGCCGACCGCGACGCCCGATGGATCGTCCGAACCCAGCGAAGCCGCAAGGTCATCGCTGACCTCCAGCACGCGAATGCCGATCCATCCGCGCCGGGTCTGGCCGAATTCGACAAGCTGGTCGACGATATTCTCCGCCAGTTCGCTTGGCACGGCGAAGCCGATGCCGATCGAGCCGCCCGAGGGCGACAGGATCGCGGTATTGATGCCGATCACCTCGCCATACATGTTGAACAGCGGGCCGCCGGAATTGCCCTTGTTGATTGCCGCATCGGTCTGGATGAAATTGTCGTAGGGCCCGTCGAGCTCGCGCCCGCGCGCCGAGACGATGCCGAGCGTCACCGAGCCGCCGAGACCGAAGGGGTTGCCGATCGCCACCACCCATTCGCCGATCCGGACGGTGCGCGAATCGCCGAATTGCACGGCCGGCAGCGGCTCTTCGGGTTCCACCTTGAGGACCGCGAGATCGGTCTTGTCATCGACGCCCAGCAGCGTCGCGTCGAGCGTTTCGCCATCGGCGAGCGTCACGGAAATCGTGTCCGCGTTTTCGATAACATGGTTATTGGTGACGATGATGCCATCCGGATCGATGATGAAGCCGGAACCGAGCGATGACACCGGCCGGCTGCCGGGTCCGCCTTCGCCGTCGAAGAAGTCCTCGAAGAATTCCTCGAAAGGCTGGCCTTCCGGCACCTTCGGCACGGGCCGGTCGCCGGCATCGCCATCGCCTTCCTGCGAGATCGAGATATTGACCACGGAGGGCAACAGCCTTTCGGCCATGTCGGCGATCGAGACGTCGGAGAGGGTTTCCGCCTCCGCCCGACCGAGCGGACCCGCGAGCGGCGTCGAAGCGGCCAGAGCGACAGCAAGCCCGAGACCGGCAAGGCGGCGGCGGACAAAGAGGGAATCGACTGTCTTCGACATGAAGCCTCCGTCATTGATGATCAGATCATAGGGCATTCCCAGCGAAGATCGAGACCGGCCCCTCCGAAAATGAAGGCCCCGCCTCTCACGGCCTCAGCCGTGCACCAGAAACACCAGCAGCACGCCCAGCGCCACGGCGACAACGCCCGTCAATCTCAATGCGCCTTCCGAAATGGTCGGCAGCAGCCTTGCCATGGAGACAAGAAACGAAGGGGCCAGTGCATAGACCAGCCCCTCGATGATCAGAAAGAATGCGAATCCGATCAGGATATCCTGCATCAGCATGGATCAGTTGCTCCCGGCGGGAACTTCCGTCGTATCCTCTTCCACGTCCGGCACGAATGGCGCGGGTGCATCGTCGCTGCCGCTGGAGCCGAAATACTGAAAGAACTCAGAATTCGGCGACAGCACCATGGTCGCATTGTCGTTGATGACGTCCTTGTAGGCGTTCATCGAACGATAGAAGGCGAAGAAGGCAGGATCGCGGCCATAGGCATCGCCCAGGATGCGGTTGCGTTCGCCATCGCCCTCACCGCGCAGGATCTCGGCTTCCTTTTCCGCCTGCGAGGTGATCTCGACGACCTGGCGATCGGCCACGGCCCGCCGGGTTTCCGCCTGTTCGCGACCGTTCGCCCGGATCGCCTCGGCTTCCGCAAGACGCTCCGACTTCATCCGCGAATAGGTATCTTCCGATACCTCGGGGGTCAGGTCGGTGCGCAGAACGCGGACGTCGACGATCTTGATGCCGAGTTTTTCGGCGTCGTTGCGCAACAGTTCCTGAACTTCCTCCATCATCGAAGCGCGTTCGAAGGAGAGCGCCGCCTGAAAACCGCGCAGGCCATAGACCCGACGCAGGGCCGAATCGAGCAGCGAGCGCAGCTGCCCCTCGGCCTCCGTCCGGTCGCCCGAGACGGCCTCGCGGAAGCGTTCCGGATCATCGATGTTGTACACCGCGAAAGCGTCGACGATGTAGAACTTGCCGTCGGCGACCTGGATGCGCAGATCGCTGAGGTCGAAGCGGAGATCCTGCTTCGAGACATACTGAACGCGATCGGCATCGATAAAGGAGAAGGGAAGCTTGAAATAGATTCCCGGCTCCGATTCCACGCGCTGGATCTCACCGAAGCGGATGACGATCGCCTGCTGGCGCGGATTGACCACGAAGAACGAGCCGTAAAGCACGACGAGAATGACGCCGATGGCGACAAGGGTAGCGAGAAGACGATTGGATGACATTACTGGCTCGCTCCCTGGGTCTGGTTCTGCGTCGAGGACGATGCGGGAAGCGTCCGCTGCGTCCGCTGGGCCGCATCACGGTCGATCTGATCGAGCGGCAGATAGGGAACGACCCCCTGCCCTTCATCATCGACGATGACGTTCTTGGACTGCGACAGCGCGCCCTGCATGGTCTCGAGATAGAGACGCTTGCGGGTAACGTCAGGCGCGGTGCGATAGGAATCATAGATCGAGATGAAGCGCTCGGCCTCACCCTCTGCTTCCTTGACGACGCGGTCCTTGTAGGCCGCCGCCGCCTCGCGGACCACGGCCGCGTTACCGCGGGCTGCACCCAGTTCCTTGTTGGCATACTGGTTGGCTTCCTGCTGGAAGCGGTCCGCATCCTGACCGGCGCGCTGCACCTCGTCAAAGGCATCGGCCACCTGCTGCGGCGGCGACGCATCCTGGAAGGACACGGCGTTGACGGTGATGCCGGCGCCGTATTCGTTCATCGTTTCCTGAATGATCGACTTCACGTTGACGGCGATCGCCTCGCGCTGCTCACGATAGACGTCGTTGGCAGGCCTGCGGCCGACAACTTCGCGCATGGCGCTTTCCGATACCTGATTGAGCGTCTCGATGGGCGATTCCACGTCAAACAGGAAGCTCTTCGGATCGGTCACATTGTAGATCACCGAGAAGCTGAGATCGACGATGTTCTGGTCGCCGGTCAGCATGATGCCCTCGGGGTCGCCGCGGCCGCCGCCAAGGCTCATGCGGCGTTCGGTGATGTCGACCTTTTCGACGGTCTCGAACGGCCAGAACATGAAGTGCAGACCCGGCTGGGCGACGTCCGTCTTGGGCTTGCCGAAGCGCAGCTCCACGCCGCGCTGGTCGGGCTGGATGGTGTAGACCGACTGCATGACCCAGAACACCGCCAACACCAGAACGATGATCGCGATCAGGCCGGCGCTGAAACCGCCGGGGAACATGCCCTTGAACTGATCCTGGCCCTTACGGAAGAAATCCTCGATATCGGGCGGGCCGCCGTTTCCGTTGCCGCCATTGCCGCCGCCGGAGGGACGCTTCGGCCCCTGGCCCCAGGGCCCCTGATTATCGCCGCCGCCTCCCCAGGGACCGCCGCCATTCTGATTGCTCCAGGGCATCCACACCTCTTACCTGTTTGTTTCCTCTGGACCGCCATGCGCGGCCCCGTTGACGCGCAAGGCGTTTGCCCCGTTATAAGGATGCGGACGACCGCTTTCAACGCGATCCGTGATAACGAAAAGGTTTTCTCGGTAAATTCCTGTTCAACGACGGCGTTCATAGACCCTGTAGCAGGTCGGATAGTCATCCTTCTCGCCGGCGGGAAGCCTTTCCTCTTCGACGACCTCCCAAGTCGCGGGATCGATTTTGGGAAACACCGTATCGCCCGCAAGCGTGGTCTCGACACGGGTGATGCGCAGCCGGTCGGCCAGTGCTATCGCCTGCCGGTAAATCTCGCCGCCGCCCTGAATGCAGATCTCGTCCACGCCCTTTTCCACGGCATCCTTTCTGGCGAGCTCCAGCGCCTCCTCCAGCGAGGTCGCCATCAGGCATCCCTCGATCACGAGACCGGGATCGCGCGACACGACGATATTGGTGCGGCCGGGAAGCGGCTTGCCGATCGATTCGAAAGTCTTGCGGCCCATGATCTGCGGCTTGCCCTTTGTGATCGCGCGAAAGCGCTTGAAATCGGAGCCCAGATGCCAGGGCATGTCGCCGGCCCGGCCGATCACCCCGTTTTCGGCCACGGCCGCGACCAGCACGATATCGATTTTTTCCATGATTGGGCTCCTCAAAAGCGGGTCGCCGCTTCATGCCATACCCTTTTCGCAAGGTCCAACGCCAGACCGGATTGTCCACCAGAGGGCTGGACGGATATTGCGCGACTGCATAATCTGGCAGAAAGCCTCCGGCAGGCCCGCGACGACCCTTTCAGAGAACCGCCTTTGCCCCAGATCGACCAGACACAGAAATTCATCATGCGCGGCCGTTTCGGCGCCGACAGCTTCATCCCGTGGATGGACCGCCACGCCCGCAAGCTCGGACTGGAGAAGCGAATCATCGCCGCCTCGCCCGAACGCATCGAAATGGCGGTCAAAGGCCCGCCGGCTCTCATCGATGCCATGGAGATGGCCTGCTCGCTGGGGCCGATCGATATCTGGGTCGAAGACATCGAATGCCTGCCGCTCAATTCCATGCCGAAATCCGATGAGCCGCTCAGCCATTGACGGCGCGGCATATGGCCCCGACGCCCGCACCATGAATTACCTTTGCATCAAAATTGTTCATTCTTGCCAATGCATATTTGCTGTGCAAATTTAGACGCCGTCGACGTGTCCGCCTGTTGAAAGGGCGCGCCGGCCGATGAAAAATCAAGATTTGGAAAGCCCCGAAATGCACCCCCAGACAACGGGCAGATGGACGCCGGCGGCGCTCTCGGCCGACCTGGCCGCGGGCACGGCGATGCCGGCCAATCTCGCGGATAGGGCCATCGCCCTGTGGCGCAGCGCCTCCGGCCGCCTGACCGCCTACGACGATCGCTGTCCCCACAGGGGCATGCGCCTTTCCCACGGTTTCGTGCGCGGCGAGGCGCTGTCGTGCATCTATCATGGCTGGCGCTATGGCCAGGACGGCCAGTGTCTGCGCATCCCGGCCCATCCGGACCTCACCCCGCCAAAGACCATCCGCGTGGAAACCTACCCGGTGGTCGAACAGGACGGCATTATCTGGATCGCGAATGGCGAGGACGCCGGCGCGCCGCCCGCTCTGGACTGGCTGACGCCGCTTCGCTCGCTGAATGTCAGCGCCGGCATTGCCGCCATCGAACTGGCCGCCGAAGCAAAAGCCGATGCCGACGGCGTGCTGAAATCGTCCGATGACGCCTTCTGTCTTCTGCTCGCACCGCAGGGCGAAGCCGCAACGACAATGCATGTGCTGGTTCCCGCCGATGCGACGCCAGCGCAGCGGCTCGCCGCCTCGCGGCAGGCGGAAACGCTGCGTCGCAAGGCGGAAGTCGCCAGCACCCAGGGAGCCGGATCATGAATGCCATGAAAGACGAATGGTATCCGGTCGCGCTGTTCAGCCAGCTCGATCGCCGCGACACCATGCTGATGGGCGAAGACATCACTGTCGCGCGCTTTGGCGACGACGAGGCGAAGGTGACCGCCGCGGATGGCCGCGCCCTTCCCGTGCGGCTGCGCTACGGCCACGTCTGGACCTCGCTCGGCACGCCGGACCACGAACTGTTCGATATCCCGGAAGCCGACGATCCCGAACGCCGCCTTGTCGATGTCGGGATCGTCAGGGTTCAATGCTCGCCGCTCAGGGCCGTGGAGAATTTTCTCGACATCGCTCATTTCCCCTTCGTCCATACCGATATTCTGGGTGCCGAACCGCACACGGAAGTCTTCAACTATAAGGTTGAAATCCGCGAGGAAGAGGACGAGGTCTGGGCGACCCAGGTGAAGTTCTACCAGCCGCAGGCGGCCAAATCGGCAAGCGGGGGCATCGATACCGACTATATGTACCGCGTCCCCGCCCCCACCTGTTCAGTGCTCTACAAATCCTGCCCGCCGCGCCCCGGCGAGTGGGATGTGATCGCGCTGTTCGTGCAGCCGCTGACGGAGGAAACCTGCGAAGTATGGCCGTGGATGGCGCTGTTCGACGACACGTCCTCGATGACCGACCTGATCCAGTTCCAGCAGATGATCTTCCTGCAGGACCGTTCGATCCTCGAAAATCAGATCCCCGCGCGGCTGCCGCTTGACCCCGGCAAGGAAATCCCGACGCGGGCCGACATGACATCCATCGCCTACAGACGCTGGCTGAAGCGCCACAACTATACCTATGGCGCGCAATTGGTGGCCCAATGAAACTCTACGACTACATCCTTTCTCCAAGCTGTTACAAGGTCCGCCTGATGGCCGCCCTTGCCGGCGTCACGCTCGAAACCCGCGCGGTCGACTTTCACCCCGGCAGGGAACATCGCGGCCCGGAAATGCTGCAGCTCAACCCGGCCGGAACGCTCCCGATCCTGACGGATGGCGATCTCGTGCTGACCGAATCCTCGGCCATGCTCGCCTACATCGCGGCCGGTTCGGCGCCCTCCTGGCTGGGCCGGACCGACGACCCCGTGGAGATCGCCCTCGTGCAGCAATGGCTTGCCTTCTCGCCCAGGCTGACGGCGAGCCTTGGCGGCGCACGGCTGCATCAGATGCTCAACATGCCGGGCGATATCGATGCCTTGTCGGCCGCGGGCGTTGCGGCGCTCAGGGAGCTGGAAATGGGGCTTTTCGAGCAGCGCGAGCGCGGCATGCGCTATCTTGCCGCCGACCGGCCGACGATTGCCGATATCGCCTGCTTCCCCTATGTGGCTCTTGCACCCGATGGCAATATCCTGCTCGATTCCTACCCGACGATCCGCCTGTGGCTGCGGGCCATGCGCTCGCTCGACGGCTTCATCGAAATGCCGGGAATCCACCGGCTGCATGAACTGAAGCCGGAACCGGAACACGCGGCGGAGGAAAGCTGAGTGGCCAGTTATCTGCTCAGGAACTGCGCGGCCGTTGTGGTCGATGACGGCAACGGCCCCACCGTGCTGCGCAATGTCGATCTCCTCACCGAAGGCCCGGCGATCAAAGCCATCGGCACGGGTCTTGCGGACGGGGAGATGTCGGAAGGCGCGACGGAGATCGATGCCGATGGATGGTTCGTCTATCCCGGCCTCGTCAACACGCACCACCACTTCTTCCAGTGCTTCGTGCGCAACCGGGCCGATCTGGACTGGACCAAGCTCTCGGTAATCGAATGGCTGGACCGGATCTATCCGGTGTTCGCGCGCCTTGACGAGGACTGCTTCTATCATTCCTCGGTTACGGCCATGGCCGAGCTGATCAAGCATGGCTGCACCACCGCCTTCGACCATCAGTACAATTTCCCCCGCCATGCCGGCAAACGGCTGATCGACCGCCAGTTCGAGGCCGCCGATCTGTTCGGCATGCGTTTCCACGCCGGGCGCGGCGGCAACAGCCTGCCGAAATCCGAGGGTTCGACCATACCCGACGAGATGCTGGAGACCACCGACGAATTCATCGGCGACTGCGCGCGGCTGATCGACGCCTATCATGACGGCGAGCCGTTCAGCATGCGTCAGGTCGTCGTCTCGCCCTGCCAACCGGTCAACAGCTACCGCGAAACCTTCGTGGAATCGGTCCGTCTGGCCCGCGATCGCGGCGTGTTCCTTCACACCCATGTCGGCGAGGGCGAAAGCCCGGTAATGGAGGCCCGCCACGGCAAGCGCACCGTCGACTATCTGGAGGAGATGGGCTTTGCCGGCCCCGATACCTTCTACGCCCATTGCTGGGAACTGACCCATGACGAGCTCCGCCGGATGGCGGCAAACGGCACCGGCGTCTCTCATTGCCCGGAACCGGTCTATCTGGTCGGCGCAGAGGTGACCGACATTCCGGCGATGTCCGCCTTCGGTCTGCGCGTCGGCCTCGGCTGCGATGGCGCGGCCTCCAACGACAATTCCAACCTGATGCACTGCCTGCATTCCGGCTATATGCTGCAGTGCCTTGTTTCATCCACCCGCAAGCACCCCGTGCCCCCGCCCGCCGATTTCCTGGCTTACGCCACCACTGGCGGCGCAAGCCTGCTCGGGCGCAACGATATCGGCCGGCTCGCACCCGGCATGGCCGCCGACCTGTTCGCGATCGACACCCGGCGCATGGATTATGTCGGCACGCGTCACGATCCGCTGAGCCTGATCCCGCGCGTCGGCATCGGCAGCACGACCGACATGACCATGATCAACGGACGGATCGTCTGGCAGGACGGCGAATTTGCCGGGCTCGACGAACAGAAACTCTTCGCGGACGCCGAACAGGCGCTCGCCGGCATTGCAATGTGAAAACCAACCTCCAGGGAACCGAGAACATGACCAAGATTACCCGCAGAACCTTGATCCAGGCCGCAGCCGCCACCGGCCTTGCCGGCGCGATGGGCGCAAGGCACGCCTTTGCCGCCGACGAGCCGCTCGGCATCACCCTCGTCGTGCCGTCGCCGATCGGCGATGTCGGCTGGGGCCACGCGCTGGCCGCCGGCCTCGAGCCGGTCAAGGAAGCCTATGGCGACAAGGTCAAGGTCACCGTGCTTGAAAATATCATGGAAGGTCCGGACGCCGACCGGATCATGAACAAGGCCGTCGCCGATGGGAATAATTTCCTGATCGCCGGCTCGTTTGGCTACCAGAACGGCGCATTCCAGATCGCCCGGCGCAATCCGAAGATCAGCGTTCTGCATGCATCGGGCTACATGGTCGCGCCGAATTTCTCGCCCTTTGCCGCCAAATATTTCCAGGGCACCTATCTGCTCGGCATGGCCGCCGCCGCGGTTTCCAAATCCGGCAAGCTCGGCTCGGTCTCGGCCTTCGCCATTCCCGAACTGATCACCTCGATCAACGCCTTCACGCTCGGCGCGCAGGCTGTGAATCCCGATATCGAGGTCTCGGTGGTCTGGGTCAATTCCTGGTTCGATCCGGCCCAGGAACAGGATGCCGCCAAGGCGCTGATCGCGCAGGGCTGCGACGTGATTTTCTCCAACGCGCAGGATACGCCCTCGGTCATTTCGGCCTGCGAAGAAGCCGGCGTCTATGCCTTCAACCTCAACTCCTCGATGAAGAAATACGCGCCGGAGAAATATCTCGGCTGCGTGGCCACCGACTGGTCGCCCTATTTCAAGGCGCAGGTCGAGGCGCATATGAATGGAACATTCAAGGGCGCCAATGCCTTCCTCGGCATGGCTGACAATGTGGTGGAAGTCGTCGACCTCAACAGCGACATCCCTGCCGACATCATGGAGAAGATCAAGTCGACCGAAGCCGAGATCGCCGACGGCAGCTTCTCGCCCTTCACCGGCCCGATCGCCAAGGCTGACGGCAGCGAGGGCGTTGCCGACGGCGAGACCATGACCGACGAGCAGATCGTCGCCATGGACTGGCACGTCAAGGGCGTCACCACGCCGCTGCCGCAATAAGGCCTGCAGGGAATGGAGACACCGCTCCTTTCGCTCAAGGGCATTTCGAAGAGTTACGGACAGGTCCAGGCCAATCGGGACATCGACCTGTCCGTTGCCCCGAAATCGATCCACGCGATCCTCGGCGAAAACGGCGCTGGCAAATCCACGCTGATGAAGCTGATCTATGGCGTGGAGCAGCCCGACGCCGGCAGCATGGCGTGGAACGGCGAGCCGATCGCGCTCGCCTCTCCCGCCGCCGCCCGCCGGCAGGGCATCGGAATGGTGTTCCAGCATTTCTCCCTGTTCGAGACGCTCACCGTCGTCGAGAACATCCAGCTCGTCATGCCCGGAACCAAGGGCGCGCTTGCCGAGCGCATGCGCGCCCTTGGGCGCGATTTCGGGTTGGAGGTCGATCCCTTCGCCCATGTCCACGCGCTTTCAGTGGGCGAGCGCCAGCGGGTGGAGATCATCCGCTGCCTGATGACCGATCCGAAGCTTCTGATCCTCGACGAGCCAACATCGGTGCTGCCGCCACAGGCGGTCACCCTTCTGTTTGAGACCTTGCAGCGCCTGCGCGATGGCGGCGTATCGATCCTGCTGATCTCGCACAAACTGGAGGAAATCCAGGCGATCTGTGACCGGGCGACAATCCTGCGCGCCGGCCGCGTGACCGGCCATCTCGACCCGCGCGAACATGACGAGCACACGCTTGCAAAGATGATGATCGGCCGCGATATCCCCGAGCCGGTGCCCGCCGAGCCGGTGGCACAGGGCGACAAGCAGCTCGAGATCATCGGCCTCGACTACAAGCCCGAGGACCCGTTCGGCGTATCCCTCGAAGGCATTACGCTCACCGTTCGTGGCGGCGAAATTCTCGGCATTGCCGGCATTTCCGGCAATGGTCAGAGCGAGCTGACCGCGCTGATTTCCGGCGAGACCCGCCTTCCCACCGCTGACCGCATCTTCATGATGGGCAAGGATGTCGGGCCCATGGGTGCGGCCGCCCGCCGCAAGCTCGGCTTCGCCTTCGTTCCGGAAGAACGGCTTGGCCGGGGCGCGGTGCCGGAAATGTCGCTGGCGATGAACGCCATTCTGACGGCCCATGGCCGCAATGTGGTCCGCAACGGCGTGATCGACAGGAAAGCGGCGGAGGCCTTCGCCCTTGAGTGCATCAGCGAATATGACGTGCGCACGCCGGGACCGCAGGCGGAGGCAGGCGCGCTTTCCGGCGGCAACCTGCAGAAATTCATCGTCGGGCGCGAGATCATGCTGGCGCCGAAACTGCTGTTCGTCGCCCAGCCGACCTGGGGCGTGGATATCGGAGCCGCGACCGCGATCCGGCAGCGGCTGATCGCGCTGCGCAATGCCGGCATGGCGATCCTGGTGATTTCCGAGGAGATCGAGGAACTGTTCGAGCTTTCGGACCATATCCAGGTGCTGCATCACGGCAGGCTGAGCCCGCCGCTCGTCACCCGCGACACCAGACCCGAGGAGATCGGCCGCTACATGATCGGCTCCGAAACAGGAAAACGCGCCTCATGACCGCCCTGTCATTCCTCCCCAACCTGGTAAAGCGCGAACAGGCCTCGCTGAAGGCGACCCTGCTCGCGCCGCCGCTGGCGCTGCTGGCGGCCGTGATCCTCAATGTCGGGCTTTACGTGCTGATGGGTCGCAGCCCAACGGCGGTCGTCTACGCCATGCTGCTCGAACCGTTCATCTCCTGGACCTCGTTTTCGGAAGTTCTGTTGAAGACCGGACCGCTGCTCCTGATCGCGCAGGGGCTTGCGATCGGCTTCAGGGCCAAGGTGTTCAATATCGGCGCGGAGGGACAATTCATTCTCGGCGCGATCTTCGCCTCTGCAATCCCGGTCTGGTTCCCGATGGCGACCGGGTTCTGGATCTGGCCGCTGATGCTTCTGCTCGGCGCGGTCGGCGGCGCGCTCTGGGCGTCAATCACGGCGTTCTGGCGCACAAGGCTCAACGCCAGTGAAATCCTGGTCTCGCTGATGCTGAGTCTCGTCGCCCTGCAACTGCTCTACTACCTGCTGCTCGGCCCCTGGAAGGACCCGAACGGCTTCAATTTCCCGCAATCGGTGATGTTCCAGTATGACGCGATGGTGCCGACGCTGATCCCCGGCACCAGGGTCAATGTTTCGCTTCTGATCGCGCTTGCCTTCTCGGCCGCCGCCTTCGTGTTCATGCAGAAGAGCTTCATGGGCTACAGACTACAGGTTGGCGGTCTTGCGCCGAAGGCCGCGGGCTATGCCGGCTTCAGCGACAGAAACGCGATCTGGCTATCGCTGCTGATCGGCGGTTTTGCGGCTGGGCTTGCGGGCGCTGCGGAAGTCGCCGGCCCCGTCGGCCAGCTTCAGCGCTCGATTGCGACCGGCTACGGCTATGCGGCGATCATCGTCGCCTATCTCGGCGGCCTGCATCCGATCGGCATCATCTTCTCCTCGCTGTTCATGGCCGCGCTCTATATCGGCGGCGACAACGCGATGGTCTCCGCCAACCTGCCGGTCGCGGCCGTGCGGGTTTTCCAGGGCAGCCTGCTGCTGGCCTATCTCGTCGCCATTGCCTTCACGCGCTATCGGCTGGAGTGGCCGACAACCCATCGTCGGAGCACGGCATGAACGCAGTCGAATTCATCATCGCCGGCATGCTGGCCGCCGCAACGCCGTTCCTGCTGGCCGCCCTCGGCGAACTCGTGGTCGAGCGCTCCGGCGTCATCAATCTCGGCCTTGAAGGTCTGATGGCGCTGGGCGCGGCAATCGCCTTCATCGTCGTCTATCAAAGCGGAAGCCATATTCTCGGTTTTATCGCAGCGGGCATCGTCAGCGCGCTGCTTGCGCTGATCTTTGCCTTCGTCGTGCTGGGTTTCCGGGCCAATCAGGTCGCGGCCGGCCTTGCGATCGGCATTCTCGGACAGGGGCTCTCGGCTTTGTTCGGCAAGACCTATGAGAGCCTGACGATCAAGGGCCTGCCGAAACTCGCGATCCCCGGCCTTTCCGATATCCCCATCATCGGCGGGCTGTTCAGCCAGGACATCATCGTATGGCTGTCGCTGGCGGCAACATTCGGCGTCTGGTTCATGCTGAACCGCACCAAGACGGGCCTTATCGTGCGGGCGGTGGGCGAAAACCCCAAGGCGGCGCATGCGATCGGCTTTCCGGTTATCGCCGTGCGTCTCGCAGCCATCGTCTTCGGCGGCGCGATGGCGGGCTTTGCCGGCGCCTATGCCGCCACGGTCTACACGCCGCTCTGGGCCGATGGCATGATCGCCGGACGCGGCTGGATCGCCATCGCCCTTGTCGTCTTCGGCACGTGGCTGACGGGCCGGGTCTTTCTCGGCGCCTGCATGTTCGGACTGGTTTCGCTCCTGAGCCTCGCCGCCCAGGCCTCCGGCGTCGGCCTGCCCTCGCAACTGCTTTCCGCCCTGCCCTATATCGTCACCATCATCGTGCTCGGCATCATCTCTGCCGACCGCCGCCTGCTGAAGCTCAACGGCATAGCCTCGCTCGGCGAGCCGTATGAACGGTGAAGCATGGGCGCTGGAAGCAAGCCGCAAATTCTTCACGTCTTTTGACGCCGCGTGGAAGCCTTGCCCTGGCGAGGACGCCGCAATGGGAATGGTTTGGCAGGAACGCACGCATGACCCTTGGACACTGGTCCCGTGGCGCGCGCGGAAATGAACGGGCATAGTCCGGTTTGAATCCTCGTTCGTCCATTTCTTTGCTTATGGCAGTGTTCGATCTATGGCTTTAAACCAGAGCCGTCTGCGTCGGGCCAATTACCCTTCTCAAGAAAACACGATGCCGCCATCGACATTCAAGGTCTGACCGGTCACGAAGCCCGCATCGTCGGATGCGAAGAAGGCGACGGGACCAACGACATCCTCGGGAGCGCCGATCCCTGCCATCGCGGTCTTCTTCTGCCAAGCCTCGCGCACCGCCGGGTCGTCAAGGTTCACGCGTCCCATATCCGTCAGGATGATCCCGGGACAAACGCAGTTGACGGTGATGCCGAGCGGCCCTACCTCCTGCGTCAGCACGCGGGAAAAGCCCATGACGGCTGCCTTGGAAGCGGAATAATGCGCCTGTTTCCGTGCCGCCATCTGCTGTCAAGAAATTGGTCATCGTCTCCTCCCATATTGCGGCTTGAACCGGTTAAATAACGCGGAAGGCCTCCAGCACCTCGACGAGCGCTGCCTCTTCGGCGCCGTGGCGTTTTGCGGCCTCCACATGGTAGAGAATGCATTCCTCGCAGCGTGTAACAACGGCTATCGATACGGCAGACAGTTCCCGGTCCGCCGCGGAGAAATGGCCCGCTTTCGTGGCTGCGCCGGAGACGGCAGCGAAGCCGCGCATCAGCTCCGGCGCGGATTTCGCGAATCCTCCCATACAGGACTTTGCGGTTTTCAGCTTAACGGCCGGTCTGCTGTCTGAGATGTCCTGACAATGCCATCATCGAATGCCCGCCAGGATATCGTGGCATCCGCACTGATGCTGATCCCGGTGTCGATGCCGGCAGCGGCAAGAGCACCCTTGGCAGCGAGCTCGCCATTCGGGGGCCCGCCCTGCAACTACAAGAACTCGGCCATTTCGGCGTTATAGAAGACCTTCGTGCGGGGGCGCGCCAGGATCGGATCGATCAGACGGACGCATTCCTGATAGTGCTCGGTCTTGCGATGGGCGTCGACAGCCTCTTCCGATTTGAAGACCTCGTAGATGAGGAAGCTGTTTTCATCCTCCGGGTCCCGCAGCACATCGAAACGAACATTGCCAGGCTCGTTGCGCGTGCCCTCGTAATTGATACGGAAGGCTTCGACGAATTCTGCCGCGTGGCCTGGTTTCACTTCGATGCTGACCAATTGAACAATCATATCTGTATTCCCGGTTTTAAATGAAACTGTTGTGAGAGATCCTAGAGACCCGGCGCCTTCCACATCGAGGTGGTGACGCCCTCGTCGACGAGCTGAAGCTGCAGGGCGTAAGCGCGCGCCCAGCGTTCGCCGGCTTCATCGTAGATTTGCTTGTGCGCGGTATCGGGCTCGAAACGCTGGTCCCAGCGGATCCAGGCGCTGGCGGCTTCGGGCAGATCCCGGTAGAGCCCGGCGCCAACGGCAGCGGCGGCGGCGCAGCCGAAAGCGGTCGCCTCCTTCACCACAGGCGTGACCACCGGTATGCCGGTCGCGCTTGACAGGATCTGGGCCCAGTGCGCCGATTTGGCGGCGCCGGCTGCAAAGACGATCTTGTCCGGCGTGATACCGGAGAGCTTGAAAATGCGCGAGAGATTCCGCGCCGCCACGATCACCGCATTTTCCTGGAGGGCGCGGAAGATCGCAGCCTTGCCGGAGCGCTCCGGATCGATCGACAGGTTCAGCAGCGAAGGTGCGGCGTGATACCATCTGCCGTAATGCATGACGTCGGAGAAAATCGGTATGATGCCGTACGCGCCCGGCGGTACGGCTTTGGACTTTTCCTCAAGAAGCGCATAGGCATCGCCCTCGCCTCCCGCCTTCAAGACCTCTTCCGCACCGAAACTGTCGCGGAACCAGCGCATGACGGCGCCAACGAAGAAGCTGATCGCTTCCGCCTGATTGAGGCCCTCCACGACATGAGGGTTGATGCGAAGATCCATCGACGCATCAGTCACCTTCGGCGACACGTTGACGATCTGCTGCCAGAATGTGCCGCCGAGCACGGCGCAGTCGCCCTCCTTGACGAGCCCGGTGCCCGCCGTTCCGATCTGGCAATCGCCGCCGCCCATGACGACGGGAATGCCCGCCGCAAGGCCGGTCTCCTCGGCCGCCTGATCGGTGACGCGCCCGATCACAGTGCCGGTTTCGACGCAATCGGGAAAGATGTCGTCTCTGAGACCGGCGCGACTCATCGCGCTTGGCTGAAAGCGGCGCGCCTTGAGGTCGAACAGACCGGTCGTGCCGGCATTGGAGGGGTCGCTGACAATCACGCCGGAAAGGCGTGCCAGCACCCAGTCGGAGAGCATGGCGATACGATGCGTGCGCTCGTAGATCTCGGGAAGGTTGCGCTTCAGCCAGAGCAGGCGCGGCAAGGCGCCAAGCGCGAAGGTCTGGCCGGATTCTGAATAAAGCTGTGCCTCGAGTTCCGGGTGCGAACGCTTCAGCGCGCCAACCTCGCGACCCGCGCGGCTGTCGACATTGGCGCAGGCCCAGATCTCGCGGCCCTCCCTGTCGAACAGCACGAAGGCCTCCCGCATGCTGGTGGCGCTGACGGCGGCAATATCGCTGCCGCGAAGACCAGCCTTTTCAAGCGCCGCACGGATTGCGCGCGAAAGCAGCGCCCAGTTTCCCTCAACGTCGAAATCCATCGAGCCTTCAAACCGGGGATCCGGCTTGTGCCACCATTCCTGCTGCGCGCTCGCGATCTGTTCGCCGGACGCATCGAATATGACGGCGCGTCCACTGCCGGTGCCCGCATCGATAGCGAGCAGATAGGTCTCCTTGCCGCTCATGCTGCTCTCTCCTGGATTTTCATGAGGCCCTCGGCCGTGGTCTCGTCGGTGATCAGAATGCCGGCGAAACGGCCCTTGAGTGCCGCGTGGATGGCCTGCACCTTGTGAAGGCCGCTGGCTGCCGCAACCACTTTTTCCGCGCGTGAAAGACCGGCAAGCTTCACGCCGATGACACGATCGTGGAACGGCAGGTCAAGGACCTCGCCCTGCTCGTTGAAGAACTGGCAGAGAATATCGCCAACCGCGCCCTTGCGACGCAACGGCTCGATCTCGTCCGGCGTGACGTAGCCGGACCGTACCACGGTCGAGGATGGCGAGATTTCGCCGATTCCGACCAACTGGTAGGAGGCATTCAGGGCCATGTCGAGAAGATTGGCAACCGCAGGCTCATGGCTGAGCGTGCTGGCAACCGCCGGATCCCGCACCACCAACGGCGCCGGCACAAGATGCACGCTACTACCCCAGTTTGCCGTGCGCATGCCGTCGACATAGGTGCCGACCCCACCGGTGAGGCTGACAAGGCCGATACTACGCTCATTGGCGACATGGCCGAGGCGCTGCATCGTGTTGGAAACCGTTTCACCCCAGCCGACCGCGAGGAGATCACCGGGCTCAAGTCTCTGCATCAGGAACTGGGCGGCGGCCTGGCCGAGACGGTCGCTCGGATTGTCCTCGGGAAGTTTCGGGACGACATAGGCTTCCTGCAGGCCGTAACGCTCCTTCACCTCGCGCTCAAGAGACAGGCAACCCTGATACCGTGAGTTGATGCGCACCTGGATGATTCCCGACCGGCGGCCGCTCTCCAGGAGCCGCGACACCTTGATGCGCGACATGCCGAGCTTTTCGCCGATGTCGCTCTGGGTCAGGCCATCATTGTAATAGTACCAGGCGATACGGGTGAGCAGCTCCTCGTCCGTATCCGCATAACTCCAGTCGCCAGCGTCAGCGCTCATTGGCTTTCCTCATCCCAATTTATGAACACTTGAATACCGTAGGAACATTTGATCCGTCAACGGATAAGCGCGACTAATTTTTTCATCGACATCAATGCGCTGATTTATATGACTTCTGATCGAATTAATCGTTATTCCCTTAAGGGATTTGAACAATGTCAGTTCTGATCATGTTGACGCCACTCAATCTATGTGATCGTATGTTGTCAAGGTGGAGCATTTGAACAGGTGAGGAGTATTCGCGATGCCGACAGCCGGGAGGGCTGCGCAGCTGACCGATATCTGGAAGTCCTACGGGCCCGTGCCGGTGCTTAAAGGCGTCACGCTGACGCTTGGCATTGGCGAGGTGCATGCGCTTCTGGGCGGGAACGGCGCCGGAAAATCCAGTCTGATGAAGGTGATGTCCGGGGTCATCGCTGCAAATTCGGGATCTGTCGAGATCAACGGACAGGAGCTCGCGACCCCCTCGCCCGCAGCCGCCCAGAAACTCGGGCTCTATTTCGTCCCGCAGGAGGCGCATATCTTCCCGAACCAGACGGTTCTGGAGAACATCTGCCTCGGATTGAAGCGTTCCGCCAGAAGCATGCGCGTCCGCGTCGAGCAGTTGCTCGAGGAGCTGTCGGTCTCTCTTGATCTCGATGCCGAAGCCGCCGGGCTGGAGATTGCCGAAAGACAGATCGTCGAGATTCTCCGGGGCATGATTCGGGATGCGCGGGTTCTCATCCTCGACGAGCCCACGTCTGCGCTGACGCCGTTTGAAACCCGCGCGCTTTTTGATCGCGTCCGCAACCTGCAGGCTCAGGGCGTCGGCATCTTCTTCATTTCGCACAAGCTGCGCGAGATTCGCGAAATCTGCGGAACGATCAGTGTCCTGCGCGACGGCGCCATCGTCCTTTCCGGCCCGCTTGCCGATTTCACCGATGAGGAAATCGTTGATGCGATGAGCCGTGTTGAGAATGCCGAAAGTGAAGTCACCGTCCCCCGGACGACGGGAACCATCTCCCATGTCGGCCGCGCCAGGCTCTGTGTCAGAAATCTGAGCGGAGAAGGTTTTGCCGATATCGACATGGACGTCCATGCCGGTGAAATCTTGGGTCTTGCCGGCGTCGTCGGCGCTGGCCGGACGGAGTTTGCCGAGACAGTGTTCGGCCTGCGCCCTCAGTCGGCCGGCTCTGTCACCCTTGAGGGCGAAGACTTCCCAAGCCGTTCACCGAGACGGTCGATCGACCGGGGGCTGGTCTATCTGCCCGAAGACCGCCAGCAACACGGCCTCTTTCTCGAAGCGCCGCTCTTCTGGAACGCGTCTTCCTATCTGATCCATCGCCTGCCGTTCTTTCTGAGCGCGGGAAGGGAAAGATTGAGCTTCGATCGTTTCCGTTCCGATATGGGGATCGTCTGCACGGGCCCCGGCCAGGAGGCAAAGGGCCTGTCAGGTGGTAATCAGCAGAAGGTTCTGATGGCGAAGTGCCTGTCGGCGAAACCCAAGGTGCTCATCATGGATGAGCCGACGCGCGGCGTCGATGTTGCCGCCAGAAACGACATCTACGCCCTGATCCGCGAACTTGCCGCGACCGGCGTCGCGATCGTGCTGATTTCCTCGGACTTCGATGAGATCGAAACTCTGGCGCACCGCGTGCAGGTGATGGCGTTCGGCAGGCATGCCGGTGAAATCGACAGCGATATCGCGGTCGATGCCATCGCAAGGATGGCATTCGGTGCGGGAGAAAACGCCCATGCTTGAGGCTTTTTCCCGGAACCGGGTCCTGACCCTTCTTGTTGTGCTGGTCCTCGCATCACTTGCAGCCGGCGCCTTTGCCCCCGGCTATCTATCTCTTGCGACCGCTTCTGTGGTGCTGTCGAACAGCCTCGTGCTCGCCCTGATTTCGCTCGGCACGATGGTGGTGATCATCACCCGCAACATCGATGTCTCAAGCGGGTCGGTGCTCGGTCTCAGTGCGGCCGTCCTCGGCCTGACGCTGAATGCGGGCGCGAGCCTCCCCCTGGCAATCGCGCTTTGCATTGCGACCGGCATCGCGGCTGGCGCCGTCAACGGCGTGCTTGTCGCCTATCTCGGCATCCCCTCGATCGTGGCCACCCTCGGAACGCTCGGCTTTTACCGCGGCCTCATGCTGGCCATGACCGGCGGACGCTGGATCGAGGACTTGCCGCAGGGCCTGAAGGCGCTTGCCGCCAATGCTGCATTCGGTATTTCGGTGCTGACACTCATTGTCTTTGCCATGCTCGTCGCGATCTGGCTTCTCCTGCGCGCCACCAATTTCGGACGATCCTTCTATGCGGTTGGCGACAACCGCGCGGCCGCCCATCATCTGGGCATTCCCGTCAGGCTGGTTCAGTTTACAGCCTTCGTCATAACCGGCATCTGCGCAGCGCTTGCGGGACTGACCTTCGCAGCGCAGATCGGGTTCATTCCCAACCAGGCGGGCAACGGCGTCGAGCTCAAGGCCATCGCCGTCAATGTCCTCGGCGGCGTCAGCCTGCTCGGAGGAACCGGCTCCGTCGGCGGCGTCATTGCCGCGGTTCTGTTCCTTACATCGATCGACAGCGCGCTGGTCTTCCTGAAGATCCCCGCCTACTGGAACGACTTCATCGCCGGCGCGATCCTGCTGTCCGTCATCCTGCTCGACGGCCGCATCCGCCTGATCGTCAGCCGCCGCATCCGCGCCAAGCGCTATGCCGTTCATGACCGAAGCGAACGACCGGCAGAGTTTCCCCCGACCACATCCGCCAACGCCGGAGCCGACCAATGAAAAAGATCATCTTCCGCTGGGAAACGGCGCTACTTTTGATGCTGATCGTGGAATTGGCGGTTTTCGGCCTGATCAATCCACGCTTTCTCAACCTCTCGAACCTGATCTACGGGATTTCCGATTTCGTGCAGATCGGCATTGTCGCCCTGCCCCTGACACTGGTCATCATCGCAGGCGGGATCGACGTTTCATTCGCTTCCGTCATCGGCTTTGCCGCAATCTCCTTCGGCATCTCCAACTATTTCGGCATGCCGCTGCCGCTCTCGATCGCCGTTGCGCTGATCGTTGGAAGCCTTTGCGGACTTCTCAACGCCTGGGTCATCCATTTCTCGAAGATCCAGCCGCTGGTGGTGACACTTGGCAGCCTTTACCTGTTCCAGGGCACCGCGACCGTTGTTTCCGGTCTGGCGGGGGCCGGCGGTTATGAGGGGATCGGCAATTTTCCAGAGGTCTTTACCGGTTTCGGATATGCCGAGTTTCTCGGTATTCCCGCTCCCACTCTGCTGTTTGTCGCGATTGCGGCGGTGCTGATCGTGTTGCTGCACATGACGAGGTTCGGGCGCGCCGTGTTCCTGACGGGCCAGTCGGAGAGCGCGGCCCGGTTCTCGGGCATTCCCGTCGCCCGGGTGCAGACCATCACCTATGTGATCACCGGCCTTTGCGCGGCCATTGCCGGCCTTGCTCTGTCAGCCTATTTCGGCTCGGCCCGCGTCGACCTCGGCTCGTCCACCCTGCTGCCGGCGGTCACCGCCGCCGTACTCGGGGGCGCATCCATCTACGGCGGACAGGGGTCCATCATCGGCACCCTGATCGCCACCTTCGTCATCGGCTACCTGCAACAGGGCCTACAGGCGGTCGGTGTTCCCAGTCAGATTTCCAGCGCACTTTCGGGAGGGTTGCTGGTTGTAGCGGTCGCATTGCGTCACGGCACGACAATGCTTGCCGATTTCATCGCTGTCGCACGCCAGCAGAATGCAAAGCGGGCGACGGTTTCTTAAGGAGGAGAATGAAAATGAAGAATTCTGGTTTCAAGACGGGCGTTTTTGGCGCGGCATTGCTGGCCGGCTCGATGCTCATGGCGGGCGGGGCATATGCATCCGAGCAGATCGCCTTCATTCCGAAACTGGTCGGCGTCGGCTTTTTCACGAGCGGCGGCGCTGGCGCGGTCGCGGCCGGCGAGGAACTCGGCGACGACGTGACCTATGACGGGCCAACCGAGCCGAGCGTTTCCGGCCAGGTCCAGTTCATCAACAACTACGTGAACCAGGGCTACAAGGCGATTATCGTATCCTCTGTTTCTCCCGATGGCCTTTGCCCGGCATTGAAGCGCGCCATGGCCCGCGATGTGCTGGTGATGACCTGGGACAGCGACGTCAACCCGGAATGCCGCAGCTACTACATCAACCAGGGCACGCCAGAGCAGCTCGGCGGTCTTCTGGTGGACATGGCAGCCGAAGGCGTCACCAAGGACAATGCAAAGGTCGCCTTCTTCTATTCGAGCCCGACGGTGACCGATCAGAATGCATGGGCGAACGCCGCCAAAGAAAAGATCGCCAAGGAGCATCCGGGCTGGGAAATCGTGACCACGCAATATGGCTACAACGACGCCCAGAAATCGCTGCAGACGGCGGAAAGCATTCTGCAGACCTATCCGGACCTCGACGCCATCATCGCGCCCGATGCCAACGCGCTTCCCGCAGCAGCCCAGGCCGCTGAAAACCTGAAGCGCGCGGATGACGTGACCATCGTCGGGTTTTCGACCCCCAACGTCATGCGCCCCTATATCGAGCGCGGCACGATTGACCGCTTCGGTCTCTGGGACGTCACGCAGCAGGGCAAGATCTCGGTCTATGTCGCCGATCACGTTCTGAAGAACGGCCCGATGAAGGTGGGCGACACGCTCGACATTCCGGGCATCGGCACCGTCGAAGTCTCCCCCAACAGCGTTCAGGGCTATGATTACGAAGCCGATGGCAACGGCATCATCCTGCTGCCGGAGCGGACCGTCTTCACCAAGGACAACATCAACGATTTTGACTTCTGATCGAAGCAGAACAGACGAGACGGGCGATCACGGTCGCCCGTCCTTTTCTTGATAACGGGAAATATGACATGCAAAGCCGCTGGAACGACATCGATGCAAAGGCCTTCGAGGACGCCGCAATCGCGGCAGGACAGGACCCGCAACTGGGTCTCAGGGTCTATACCTCGCGCATCATCGGGGCCGATCCCGATCTCGTTCTCCATGGCGGCGGCAACACCTCGGTCAAGGTGACCGGCGCTGACGGCGAAGAAATCATCCACATCAAGGGCAGCGGCTGGGATCTCGACACGATCGAGGCGCCCGGATTGCCTGCCGTCAGAATGGCGCCGCTTCTCGCTGCGCGTAACGGCGACAAACTGAGCGATCCGGACATGGTCGCGCTTCTGAGGGCCAACCTGCTTGATCCCGCCTCGCCCAACCCTTCGGTCGAAGCGCTGCTTCACGCCTTCCTGCCCTTCCGTTTCGTCGATCACAGCCATGCAACCGCGATCCTTGCGCTGGCCGACCAGAAGGACATGGCTGAGACGGTGAAGCGCATCTATGGCGACCGACTCGCCTTCGTGCCGTATGTGATGCCCGGCTTCGACCTCTCGATCGAGGCGGACAAGGTCTACCGGGCAAATCCCGATTGCGAAGGACTCTGGCTCGAAAACCACGGGCTTTTCACCTTCGCGGACACGGCGAAGCATTCCTACGATCTGATGATCGAATTCGTGACGATGGCGGAGCAGGAGCTGGCTGATAAGGGCGCCGCCCTCGCCGGGCCTCAGACAAGCGATCGGCAACCCGATGAAGCCTTGCTGCGGAGGCTGGAAAATGTCCTTCGCGGCGAAGGCTCGCCATTTGCGAAGGCACTGCATATGGACTACCGCTCGACGCCTGCAATCCGCGACTATGTTTCGCGCGCGGACGTCGATGCCGTATCCGCGCGCGGCACTGTGACGCCGGATCACGTGATCCGCATCAAGCCATGGCCCATGATCATCGGAAAAGACGATACCGAAAAGCAGATCGTTGAGGCTCTTGCGGCATATCGCGAACGTTACGAAGCCTATTTCAGACGCAACGCCGCGCGGGCCGATGAACCGAAGACCATCCTCGATACCTATCCAAGGGTCGTGGTCATCAGGAGCGAAGGCATGGTTGCCCTGGGGGCCACCGAAAACGCCGCAAGGATCGGAGGTGATCTCTGCGAACAGGCAACCCGCGCCATCAATGCCGCCGAATCCTATGGCCGCTTCACGCCGATTTCGGAAGCGGACCTCTTCGACATGGAATACTGGACCCTCGAACAGGCAAAGCTGAAGGTCGCGCGCTGATCGTCCCCCGCAGACGGTCGCCGTCTCATCAGCCCTTCACGAACAATTTGCGCGGCACGTTGGCGAGGCACTCCGGCCCGCCTTCCCTGATGACGATGCTTTCGGTGATCTCGAAGCCCCAGTCTTCCATCCACAGGCCGGTCATGAAGTGGAAGGTCATGTTTTCCTCAAGCACCGACTTGTCGCCGGGACGGAGCGACATGGTGCGTTCGCCCCAGTCCGGCGGATAGGAGAGGCCGATCGGGTAGCCGGTGCGATTATCCTTGGTGATCCCGTATTTCTTCAAGACGCCGAAGAAGGCATTGGCGACATCCTCGCAGAGATTTCCAGCACGCGCCATTTCGAGCCCGGCTTCCATGCCCTCGAGCACGGCTTTTTCCGCGTTGAGGAAAGTCTCTGTCGGCTTGCCGAGGAAGACCGTGCGCGACAGCGGGCAGTGATAGCGGCGATACACGCCGGCGATCTCGAAAAAGGTGCCTTCGCCCAGCCGCAGCGGCTCGTCGCTCCAGGTCAGGTGCGGCGCGGATGCATCGATGCCCGATGGCAGGAGCGGCACGATCGCCGGATAGTCGCCGCCGAACCCGAGATCGTCGTCGAACCTGAGGGAGGCGTCGTAGATATCGGCCACCAGATCGCATTTGCGAATGCCGGGCTCGACTTTCTCGAAGATCCGCTGGTGCATGCGCTCGACGATACGGGCGGCACGCTGCATGTAGAGAAGCTCCTGATCCGATTTCACCGCGCGCTGCCAGTTCACCAGGCTGTTGGCGTTGACGAAGGTGGCATTGGGAAGGTGCTGCCGCAGCGAGGCATGGGCCTGCGCGGTGTACCAGTAATTGTCCATCTCCACGCCAATGCGCTTCCTGTCCCAGCCGCGCTCCTCAAGCCGGGCGGCGAGAAAATCCATCGGATGGCGAACATCCGACTGCACATAGTGATCCGGATAGCCGATCATGTCGTCTTCCGCCATGAAACAGGTGCGCCTGGCGCCATTGCGGTCCTGATCGCGGCCGAACCAGACGGGGTCGCCGTCGGGACCGACGATGACGCATTGATGCACATAGAATGACCAGCCGTCATAGCCCGTCAGCCAGGCCATGTTGGACGGGTCCGAGACGATCAGAACCTCCACCTCGCGTTCTTCCATGGCCTTGCGCGTCTTCTCGATGCGCTGGGCAAACTCGCTGCGTGAAAAGGCCAGTTGCGGTGCTGACATGTCTTTTGCTTTCTATGCCGTATGGCTGCCGATCACGCCTCGGAGTCGAACGTGACGCCGAGACCCAGTTGATCCGCCTTCTTGAGGGCGAGCGTTGCGATCGCGGTGTCCTGAACCCCGGTTCCGGTCAGGTCGGCAATGGTGAGGTCGGACGGCGCAAGACGCGCCCTCGCGGCGCCCGTGATGATGTCTCCGAGTTCGGCGAACTTCTTTTCGGCGGGGATGACGCCTGCCGCGATCGCCGAACGCAGTTCGCCGAGTTCCGCGGTCTGCGACTGGCGGTCGGGGACATAGGCATCGGCCCTCAACAGACATGCCGGCTCGATCTCGTTCTTGGAATGCTGGTCGGAACCCATGGCGGTGACGTGCTGGCCGGGCTTCAGCCAATCCGCCTTCAGGACGGGCTCGGTCGCCGGCGTCGTGGTGATCACGATATCGGCCGCGCTGACGGCCGCTTCCGGATCGGCCACCGCGACAGCCGCAATGCCGTCCTCGGTTCTGATCCGCTCGGCCAGCGCCTCGGCTTTGGCCATATCGCGCGCCCAGATCGGCGCCTTTTTCACCGGACGGACGAGCATCAGCGCCTGCAATTGAAGCCGCGCCTGCATGCCAGCGCCGAAAACGCAGACCGTCGCGGAATCTTCGCGCGAGCAGTGTCTGGCCGCCACCGCGCCGGCGGCCGCGGTGCGTACGTCGGTCAGATAGCCGTTGTCGAGGAGCAGCGCTTCGAGAACCCCGGTCCTGGCCGAGAAAACCATCATCAGCCCGGACGTGCTCGGCAGACCGATCTTCGGATTGTCGAAGAAGCCGGGCGAGACTTTTATGGCAAAACTGTCGAGACCAGGCACATAAGCCGTCTTCACGTCGACTTCGCCATTCGCTTCCCTGATCGCAAGGCTCAGAATCGGCGGCATGACCACCTTTCCGCCGGCAAGGGCCGCAAAGGCGTTCTCGACGCAATCGACCGCTTCGCCATCGAGCGGCACGGCTTTCACCAGATCGGACTGGGTGAGAATCTTGATCTTCGGCATTTCAGGCAAGCTCTTTCATGAGGTCGACATCCTCGCCGCCGATCACCCGGAAATGCTGCTTCATGTCGACATTGCCTCCGGACAGGATGAGCGCGACCGGTCCTTTCGGCTTGAACGTTTTGGCGATGACTGCGGCAATCCCCACCGCACCGGCCCCTTCGACGATCTGCCGCTCCTGCCAATAGGCGTGGCGCATGCCGGCGGCGATCTGGGCTTCGTCGAGCAGAAAGGTTTCATCCACGAGGTCGTGGGTCATGGCGAAGGTATAGCGGTTCGATAGTCCGATCCCGCCGCCGAGGGAATCGGCCAGCGTCGGCAGTTCCTCGACCGCGATCGGCGCGCCCGCCTTCAGGCTTGCGATCATCGCGGCGCCGCGCTCCATGGTGATGCCGACAATGCGAATATCCTTGTTCCGCGCCTTGCAGGCGGCGGCCACCCCGGCAATCAGCCCGCCGCCGGAAAGCGGCACGACGACGGTCTCGACATCGGGGATCTGCTCGACGATTTCGAGGCCGAGCGTTCCCTGTCCGGCGATCACCGCGGGATGATCGAAGGGCGGGATCATCGTCATGCCCTCGGCGACCAACTTCTCGACTTCGGCCTGGGCTTCGTCCTGAGACCTGCCGACAATGCGGACCTCCGCGCCAAGCGCCCGGATACCGTCGACCTTCACCTGTGGCACCAGGCGCGACATGCAGATCACGCAACCCACGCCGGAAGCCTTGGCGGCATACGCCAGAGCCCGGCCGTGATTGCCGGTGGACACGCCGACAACGCCCGCCCTCCGCTCCTCGTCCGACAGAAGGGAAACCGCGTTGGCCGCTCCGCGCAGCTTGAAACTGCCGGTATGCTGCAGATGTTCGAGCTTGAGATGCACCGGCACGCCGGCAAACACCGAAAGCGTCTCGGAGACATTGACCGGCGTTAGACGGATGGTCGCGGCAATGCGTTCGCGCGCCGCCTCGATTTCTCCGATACCGATGAAATCCGATTGGGTCATGCAGCAAATCCTGCGTTCAGGCCGTCGAGCTGAAGCGTGAACAGTCTTCCGTATTCGGTGGGGCGCCAGTCATTGAACCCGCCGCGGCGCAGCATCTCCCAGGCGCTTGCCTGGTTGGATGTCACCACCGGTTTTCCGGTGCGCTCCTCGATCTCGGAAATCGCGCCGACCGCGGGCATGGCTGTGCATGAGAGGAATATCGCCTCATTATCGGGGCCATCGGCCGCCATTGCCGCCTTCACGATCGTCTGCTTCGAGAGCCTCGCCATGTCGCGATCATCAGCCAGTCCCAAGCAGTGATGGGTCGTCACATCGAAGCCTTGCGAAGCGAAATATCCGGCAACGGCCTCGCTCGCTTCCGGCAGATAGGGCGTGACGATGGCAATACGGTTCACGCCAAGCGCTTTGAAAGCGAGCGTCGAGGCGCCGGTGGGCAGCACCACCGGGATGCCGGGCCGCACGGCATGGATGGACCGCTCGACCGTCTCGACCCCGATCGTGGCCGAAGCCGACGTGCAGGAATAGCAGATGCCGACAATCGGAACGCCCGGCGTGATAAGCGCCGCGGCATCGGTGAGAAGCGGCGCCATCTTGCGCAGGTTTTCCGGCGTCGTCGGATTGGCGTAATGCACGCGCGTCGTATGCACGATCGCCTCGGGCGGAAAGATCCTCACGAAGTCCGGCTCCGTCGTCATGTCGGTCGCAAGAGCGATGAGACCGAATCGCACAGTTGCGCCCGGGCTCTCGTAGCCGACCTCTTGCGGCGACATCGAAACTTGTGGCTCTGCCATCATGCTCTCCGGGAAACGCACAGACGCGCCGCGGCGTCAGACGACCAGTACTGGACACGACGCCAGGCTCGTCACCTTATGGGAAACGCTGCCCAGCAGAAAACCCTCTATATCGCCCATGCCCCGGCTGCCGACAACGATCAGGTCGGCGGCGTGATCGGCGGAGAACTTCACGATGGTGCGCGCGGGCTGGCCGCTCTTGATGAAGGCGCGAAACTTGGTGGCGCCGGCTTCCCTGGCCAGCACCTTGGCCTCGTCCGCCACTTCCCTGGCATAGCCACGCATGGCGTCATCGATATTCTCCGGGGTCTGCGGACGCACCATCGACATCGAGCCCTCGAGCAATGAGTGGTGCCGGTATACGGTCAGCATGAGAAGCTCGCCCTCATACTGCGCCTGCATCTGGGCGCCGTAGCGGATGGCCTTCTTCGAGCCTTCCGACCCGTCGACGGCAACGACAATCGTTTTGAACATTTTTTCCCTCCCGGTTTATCTGAATGCCAGATCGCGCGCGAAGAGTGCGATCTGCGGGAAGAAGATCAGGGCCACCGCGACCCCCATGAGAATGAGGATGAAGGGCGGCGTCCCGCGGATCACCTCGATATAAGGTCGCTTGAAGACCGCGATCGCCGTGAAAATGTCACAGCCGAACGGTGGCGTGGCCGAACCGATCGCAACCTGCAGCGTGATGATGGCGCCGACAAGCACCGGATCGAGACCGACTGCATCCACAACCGGCGCGAAGATCGGCACCAGAACGAGGATAACGACGATCGGATCGACGAACATGCAGCCGACGAAGAAGGCGATCGAAATGACGAACAGCACGCCGATCGGCCCCATCTCGGTAATGCCGATGGCGCCGAGGATTGCCTGCGGCACCTGCGCAAACGAGATCACCCATGAAAAGGCAGCACCTGCGCCCACCAGAATGAACACCACCGCCGTGATCAGGCCGGTCGACTTGGCGGTCTGGTAGACCTCGCCAACCGTGATCGAACGGAAGATCAGGACTTCGAGAAGCAAGGCATAAAGCACGCAGGCCGCGGCGGCTTCCGTCGGGCTGAAGACGCCGCCATAGATGCCGCCGATGATGATGACGGGGAAGCCCATGGGCCAGAGGGCTGCAAGCAGGGCCCTGCCGCGCTCGGACCATGTCGCCCGCTCCTCGGTCGGCACGTTGTTGCGCACCGCGTAGATGTAGCTGTAGATCGAAAACAGCACGAGGATCAGCAGGCCCGGACCGATGCCGGCGATGAAGAGTTCGGCGATCGAGGTATTGGACACGACGCCGTAGATGATCATGCCGATCGACGGCGGGATCAGGAAGGCGATGTCGGAGGCGTTGACGATCAAAGCCAGAATGAAGCTATCCTTGTAACCGGCCTTCAGCATGCGCGGCCGAAGCGGCGAGCCGACGGCGACCACCGTCGCCTGCGTGGAACCGGAGACCGCGCCAAAAAGCGTGCAGGCTGCCGCCGTGGAGACGGCCAGACCACCACGGACATGGCCCACAAAAGCCATCACAAGGTCGATCAGACGTCCGGCCGACTGTCCGCGCGTCATGATGTCGGCGGCGAAGATGAACATCGGAACCGCGATCAGCGAGGCCGGACGGATGCCGGCGAGCATCTGCTGGACCATGGTTTCCATCTGCCCCATGCCGCCGAACATCGTGAAGAACCCGATGAACGCGCCGACGATGAGCGGGATCATCATCGGGAAACCCAGAAGCAGGAGGACGATCATCGCGATGAAAATTGTAGCTGCCATGATGCCGTCCTCAGATCTCGAGTTCGTCTTCTTCGTATCCCTCGAGCACGCTGGTCGAGAGATAGATGTCACGCGACGTCATGTTCTTGATGGCGGTCAGCACATATTGCGCACCCGTCATGAAGAAGCCGATCGGCACCCAGACGAGGGTGATCCAGACGGGAATCTGAAGGGCGGGAAGCACGCGGCCGCGCGATGCCTGCGTCAGGAGATAGCCAATCGAGTAGTAGCACAGCCCGAACATGAAGAGCGCGGTCACCAGCGCGATGCCTATCATCAGCGGCTTGCGGACATTGCTCGGCAGGGCGTCGTAGATCGCCGACATCCGGATGTGGCGTCCGTGCCGCGCCGCATAGGAGATGCCCGCGAAGGTAATGAGAATGATGAGAATGCGGTTGAGTTCTTCGGAAAAGAAGATGCTCTGCTGAAACGCGAAACGGCCCACCACATTGGCGACCGTGTTCAGTGCCATCAGCAGGACGCCGGTGGCGAGAAAGAAGGATTCTATCCGGCTGATGGTCGTGTCGATTACGCCCAGAATGCCGGGTAAAGTGGATTCATGCTGCTCAATGCTGTCTTCGCCGCTGTCGGTCATCTCATATGTTCCCGATCCTGAAAGATACCGGGCGGGCTCTCACCCGCCCGGTCCTGTTCCTGATCCTTGGTATTCGTCCAGCCGTATCGGGACTTAACCTTCTTCGGCAGCCTTCAGATCGGCCTTCATCTGGTCGAGAATTTCCTGGCCGGACTCGCCGGTCATCTCGATGAAGGTCGCTTCCACGTCTGCGGCAGCGTCCTTGAAGCATTCGCGCTGCTCTTCATTCAGCACCGTCACCGTCATCTCGGGCTTGGCGTCCGTGATCTTCTTCAGCTCGGAATCAGCCAGACCCTTCTGATAGTCGACGATGTAGTCGTAGGCTTCCGTCGAGGCCTTCTCGATGAGCGCCTGGTCTTCCTCGCTCAGTCCGTCGAAGAAGTCCTTGTTGGCCATCACCGCCGTGGTGAAGTTGTTGTGGCCGGCATAGGTGATGTAGTCGGTCACCTCATAGAGCTTCGTCGAGTACAGGAAGAAGGTGGGGTTTTCCTGGCCCTGTATGATGTTCGTCTGCAGCGAACCGTAGACCTCGCCCCAGGGCAGCGGCGTCGGCGTTGCGCCGAATGCCTTGTAGCTCTCAACCAGCAGCGGGTTGGTCATGACCCGGAATTTCACGCCCTCAAGGTCGGCGCAGGTTTCCACCGGCTCCTTGGTGGTCATGGCGACTTCGCCTTCGGGGAACATGGTGAGGAGTTCAAGTCCCTGCTCGGCATAGAGCTCGGGGAACATCTCGTTGACGGCCTTGGAGTCCTTGTAGAAACGGGCAAGCTGTTCCTGGTCGGTCGGCAGCAGGTACGGCACGAAGAAGACCTGGGCTTCCGGGATCAGCGAACCGGTGAAGCCAGGCGACTGGTCAACGAACTGAAGAATGCCGGACTGGGCCTGTTCCATGATGTCCGCGGATTCACCGAGCGTGCCGAACGGGAAGAGCTGGATCTGGTGGTCGGAATTGGCCTCTATCACTTCCTTGAACTTCTGGGCGTATTTGCCCTGCACCTCGTCCATGGCTTCCTCGAAGGCGTACTTCCAGGTGGCCGCATGTGCGGTGCCGAGACCGGCGACGGTCATCACGGTCGCAGCAATGGAACTGAAAAGGATCTGTTTGTTAATGCGCATAAATGGTTGCTCCCATTGTGTTGGTGCGCGACCGCAATGGCATACGGGCCTGCCACGGCGGTACCGGGCAGGAATATTGCCTTGAAATCGGTCTGCGCTGTCTCCGGCTTCGACGATCCGAATTGATCGTGCCGGTGTTTCCCGCTCTAGTTTTATTATTGTTCTGATTTGGCAACGGTGAAACAATGACAATTTAGAGTCAATAATTATATTAAATCATTACAATTTCGAATGAGGCCCGTTGGCAGACTTGGCTTGTTCTTCGAACGACCGGACTGGCCGCAGGCGGCCGCGCTAATTGGTCAGAAGCGCCGGCTCAAAGCGGCTCCGGATAATGCGGCCGATGACCCTCAAACCGCTCTCCAGCGTCTCGATCGACTGCCCTCCGAGGCACACGCGCACCGCCGGCTCCGGATAATCATCGGCAATCGCGAACGCACCTCCTGGCGCGACCGCAACGCCTTGCTGGCGGGCATGGGAGACGAAGTCGTCCTCGCTCCAGCCGGGAGGCATCGGCAGCCAGATATGCATGCCGTTCGGCGAGGATCTGAAGGGGACGCCCGCCAGAATGATCTCGGCCAGACGGTTGCGTTCGGCGAAAGCCTCGGCCTGGTAGCGGGCGAGCTTCTCGGCGGTCCCGTCCTCGATCCAGCGTGCGGCTATTTCCGCGAGCATGGGCGTTGCCATCCAGTTGACAACGAGATGGCGGTTGGCGGTCGCGGCCTCCAGCGCCTCGGGCATGACGAGAAAGCCCAGCCGCAGGCCCGGCATCACGCATTTCGTCAGCCCGGTGAAATAGAAGGTCCGCTCGGGCGCCATGTTGGCGATCGGCGCCGGACGATTCGCCTGCATTGGCCCCCACGCATCATTCTCGATGATGATGATATCGCGTTTCCGGGCGACCTCGACGAGCGCGCGCCGCCGCTCTTCCGGCATGATCCGGGCCTGGGGACCAAGGCCCGCGGGCATCAGATAGACAGCGCGAACGGTCTCGCGAAGGCTCAGCCGTTCAAGCGCTTCGGGGATCATGCCCTGATCGTCGGACGGCACGCCGCGAAGGCGATAGCCGAGATAGCCGGCAAGGGGTTTGAGCGTATGATGCGTGAGTGTCTCGGCCGCGATCAGGTCTCCGCCATTGGCCGCGGTCAGGACCGCCAACGCCATTGCGGGGCTCGACCCGTTGGTGATCATAACCCCCTGCGATTGCAGCTCGATTCCGCAATGCCTCAGCCACTTTATGGCGTTCTCCCGGTATTTCCCCAGTGCGGTGGCCGGCCTGAACGACGCGTAGATCGTTGTTGGCAGATCGTCGGCGAGGTCCTTAAGCGCCTGCTTCATCAACGCAGCATGCATAGGCTCGAGCACCGGCTTCAGCAGCGACAGATCGATCATCGGGCCGTCGGGATTGCGCGGCAGATAGGGCGTGCGGGTCTCGTTGCCGGTGGCCCGCACGAAGGTGCCGCGACCCACTTCGCCGCTGATGACGCCGCGCCTGATCAGTTCGTCATAGGCGCGCCCCACCGTCTGTACGCTCAGTCCCAGATCGTAGGCGAGATTGCGATGGGTGGGCAGACGGTCGCCCTGCTTGAGCTGACCGCTTTCAATTGCTTGCATAACCGCGTCGGCCAGCGAACGATAAGCGGGACGACGAAGCGTCCCGGGTTGTGGAGGCCATATTGTCATGATTTAGTGTGACCCGAAAAAGGGACAATTGACAAGCCCCTCGCCATTCTGTGGAAACCCGCAATGATCAAGCTCGACGACCGCGATATCAAGATCCTGTCCGTTCTCGACCGCGAGGGACGCATCTCCAAGACGGAGCTCGCCAGGCGCGTTTCCCTGTCGGCCACGCCCTGCTGGGAACGGCTTCAGCGGCTGGAGAAGGCAGGCATCATTTCCGCCTACCGCGCGGAAATCAGCCTGAAGAAAATCGCCCCCCATGTGGAAGTCTTCGTGATGGCGGAACTCGAAAATCACCGGGTCGAAACCATGCAGGGTTTCGAGCGCGCCGTGGAGCGCTACGACGAGATCGTCAATTGCTGGGCGCTGGGGGGCGGCTACGACTATCTGCTGCATGTCGTCTGCAGGGACATCGACACCTACCAGCGCATGATCGACCAGTTGCTCGGCGAAGGCGCGGGTTTTGCGCGCTACTTCACCTATATCGTCACCAAGCCCGTCAAATCCGGCCGCATTCCCTTCGAGGCCCTGCTGCCGCCACGCGGCAAGGGTTGATTTCTCTCCCTTTCGCCCCCGTAAAAAAGAGGAATCCTCTGCCCGGGACATTTCGATAAGAGAATCCGACTGCCCGCCGCCCGATAGTCTCGATGCATCCGATCGCCCACCTGAGCGGCGATCCATCACGCACAAAACGGGAGAGAGACATGGCAGAAGCGCACCGCATCGATACCGTCCGCCGGGACATGTCCCGTCTCGACGATCCCAAACTCCTGCGCAGCTTCTCTTACATTGACGGAAAGTGGACGGCAGCAACCAACGGCGCGGCGATCAGCGTGACCAACCCGGCTGACGGCTCCGAGTTCGGGGAAATCGCGGCGCTGAGCAGCGATGACAGCGCCGCCGCAATCGATGCTGCGCAGACGGCCTTTCCCGAATGGGCGTCGCTCCTGCCACAGGAACGCTCGACGATGCTGCGGCGCTGGTTCGAGCTCATGGGCGAACACCGTGAGGACCTGGCCCGCATCATGGTGCTCGAACAGGGCAAGCCGATCTCCGAGGCACGCGGCGAGATCGACTATGCTGCGGCCTTCATCGAGTTCTACGCCGAGGAAGCCAAGCGCCCCAACATAGAGAGCGTGACCTCGCACCTGCGCGATGCCGAAGTCGAGGTATGGCGCGAGCCGCTCGGCGTTGCAGCGCTCATCACGCCGTGGAACTTCCCCTCGGCGATGATCACCCGCAAGGCGGCCGCGGCCCTTGCCGCCGGCTGCACCGTGCTGGTTCATCCCTCCGCCGAGACCCCGTTCTCCGCGCTCGCGCTGGCCGAACTTGCTGAACGCGCAGGCCTTCCCGCCGGCGTGTTCAACGTCGTCACCGGGAATGCCGCCACGATCGTCGAGCCCTGGCTCAACGATCCCCGTGTTCGCGCGCTGTCCTTCACCGGCTCCACCGAGATCGGCAAGCATCTCTATAGGCGCTCCGCCGACACCGTGAAGCGCCTTGTGCTTGAACTCGGCGGCCATGCGCCTTTCATTCTGTTTGCCGATGCCGACATGGACCAGGCCGTCGACGAGGCGATCAAGGCAAAGTTCGCAACCTCGGGCCAGGATTGCCTCGGCGCCAACCGCTTTTTCGTGGAACGCTCGGTCTACAGGACTTTCTGCGAAAAATTCGCCGCCCGCACCGCGATGCTCTCGGTCGGCATCGGCATGGACGATCCCGATATCGGCCCGCTGATGAACGAAAAGGCCGTCGCTAAACAGCGCCAGCATGTCGAGGACGCCGTCGAGAAGGGCGCGCGCGTGCTGACCGGCGGCAAGGGTCACGAAGCCGGCGACCTCTTCTTCCAGCCGACGGTGCTTGCCGATGTGCCCGCCGACGCCCTCATCATGCATGAGGAAACATTCGGGCCCGTGGCCGCAATCGCGCCCTTCGACACCGAAGAGGAAGCGCTGGCCCGCGCCAACGACACCGAATACGGCCTCGTCGCCTATCTTCACACACAGGACCCGCGCCGCATCTACCGCGCCAGCCGGGCGCTGCAGTTCGGCATGGTCGCCGTCAACCGCACCAAGGTCACCGGCGCGCCGATCCCCTTTGGCGGCATGAAGCAGTCCGGTCTCGAACGCGAAGGTTCGCGTCTCGGCATGGAGGCCTTCACCGAAGTCAAATATGTCTGCCGCGACTGGGCGTGAGCCCGCGGCAGACCCTCGCAACAACACGAACGAACGATAATCGAAAGGAAAGCCGATGCTTCGCAACGACCAGCTTGACCAGTGGGATCACGACCACTTCTTCCACCCCTCGACCCATCTGGGCCAGTTCGCCCGTGGCGAACTGAAGAACCGGATCGTCACCGGCGGCGAAGGCGTCCATATCTCGGACCGCGAAGGCAACAGGCTGCTCGACGCCTTCGCCGGCCTCTACTGCGTCAACATCGGCTACGGCCGCCAGGAAGTTGCCGATGCCATCGCCGAGCAGGCCAGGGAGCTGGCCTATTACCACTCCTATGTCGGCCATGGCACCGAAGCCTCGGTGACGCTCGCCAAGATGATCATCGACCGCGCGCCCGACAACATGAGCCGCGTCTATTTCGGCCTGTCGGGTTCGGATGCCAACGAGACCAACATCAAGCTCGTCTGGTACTACAACAACATCCTCGGCCGGCCGGAGAAGAAGAAGATCATCTCCCGCTGGCGCGGCTATCACGGCTCGGGCCTGATGACCGGTTCATTGACCGGGCTTGAACTGTTTCACAAGAAGTTCGACCTGCCGCTCAGCACCGTCATCCACACCGAGGCGCCCTATTATTATCGCCGCGAAGACCTGGCGATGTCGGAACAAGACTTCGTCGCGCATTGCGCCCGCGAGCTCGAAGCCCTGATCGAGCGGGAAGGCGCGGACACTATCGCGGCCTTCATCGGCGAGCCGGTCCTCGGCACCGGCGGCATCGTGCCGCCGCCCGCCGGCTATTGGGAAGCCATCCAGAACGTGCTGAAAAAACACGATATCCTGCTGATCGCCGACGAAGTGGTCACCGGCTTCGGGCGTCTGGGCACCATGTTCGGCTCCGCCCATTACGGCATCGAGCCCGACATCATCACCATCGCCAAGGGCCTGACCTCGGCCTATGCCCCGCTGTCCGGCTCGATCATCTCCGACAAGGTATGGAAGGTCCTCGAGCAGGGCACCGACGAGAACGGCCCGATCGGCCATGGCTGGACCTATTCCGCGCACCCGATCGGCGCGGCGGCGGGCGTTGCCAACCTGCAGCTTCTCGACAAGCTGAACCTGATCTCGAATGCCGGCGAGACCGGCGCCTATCTCAACAAGGCCATGTCCGACGCGCTCGGCGACCACGCCAATGTCGGCGAGATCCGCGGCGAAGGCATGCTCTGCGCCGTCGAGTTCGTCGAGGACCGCGACAGCCGCACCTTCTTCGATCCGTCGAAGAAGGTCGGACCATCGGTGTCCGCCGCCATGCTCAAGCGCGGCGTCATCGCCCGCGCCATGCCGCAGGGCGATATCATCGGCTACGCCCCGCCCTTCTGCCTGACCCGCGCGGAAGCCGACACCATCGTCTCGGCCACCGTCGACGCGGTGAAAGAAGTGCTCGGCTAAGCATCGTCTCAGCCTGAAAAGCGACAGCGCGGGGCGCAAGGCCCCGCGCTTTTTTTCATTCCCGAGAGGTCGGCCCGTTCAGCGCTTGCGGAAGCCGCAGCAGGCCGTGATCGCGGTGCGTTCCGCCACGGTGTCCGTCGGTCCGCCATCCGCGCTCGGGCTACTACACCGCCACCGGCGCGGCAATCGCCGGGTGCGGATCGTAGGCGGTTACCTCGAAGTCTTCGATCCGGTAGCCGTCGATGGAGGCTGGGCGGCGGAGAAGGCTCAGTTTGGGGAACGGGCGCGGTTCGCGCGCGACCAGTTGCTGGGCCATGTCGAGGTGGTTCAGGTAGAGGTGATAGTCGCCAGCCATCCAGATCAGTTCGCCGGGGGCCATGTCGACCTGCTGCGCCACCATGGAAAGCAGCGCAGCCGATGCCGCGCAGTTGAAGGGCGCACCGAGGCCGACATCGAGGCTTCGCTGGAACAGCAGCATGGACAGTTTCAACTTGGGTTCGCCTGGCCCCGCCTTTTTGTTCTCGGCAGTGTGAAACTGGTAGGTCATGTGGCAGGGCGGCAGCGCCATCTGGTCCAGTTCGCCCACATTCCAGGCGTGAAATAGCATGCGCCGGCTCGCCGGTTTGGTTTTCAGCGTCTCGATCACGGTGGCGATCTGGTCGTGTTCCTTGCCATTGGCATCGAGCCAGCGCCGCCACTGCTTGCCATACACGGGGCCGAGGTCGCCCCATTCGAGCGCAAAGCCGTCATCGGCGAGGATACGTTCCTCGAAGGCTTCCTGCGATATCTGTTCGCCCGTGGCATTGCGGTATTTCTCCAACGGCCAGTCGGTCCAGATGCGGACGTTTTCCTTCAGCAGAGACTGGATATTGGTCTGGCCGGTCAGGAACCACAGCATCTCCTTGATCGCGGTTTTCCAATAGACGCGCTTGGTCGTGAACGCCGGAAACGTGCCGTCGGAAATGTCGAAGCGCATCATCGCGCCAAAGGCCGACAGCGTGCCGACGCCGGTGCGGTCTATCCGCCGATCGCCTTTTTCCAAAAGGTGCTCGAGCAGGTCGAGATACTGATATTCGGGATGACGCGCCATGCGAAGCTCCTTGGAATCGTGCCGCAAGTCTGAACATCGCGCCCCTTGAAGGCAAGATATCGGCGCCGAATTCGGACGGTTGCCCACCGGAATGCGGGGTCCGCAGTCCGGGGAACGGAATTTCTCGGTCCCCGCCCCTTTCCAGAAGCTTTTGAAACACTTATATCAGGTCTGCCGGCTTGACCGGCTATGGTGATAAACGGCAATGCAATAAGCTCATTGGACCCGGGGGCGGTACCCGGCGCCTCCACCATGATCAGGCGGGAAGGCCTGATTTTGATGGGGGCGAAACAGGATCGACAAGAGTGTAAAGATTGACCTTTTACCCGGCATGATACCACCGTTATCGGGTCAAACGAGTAGTTGCAAATGACAACAAAGCTCAGGGTTACGCTGTAGCTGCCTAATGGCGGTTCCAGAAACCCAAATTAAGTCCTTGCGGGTAGCACTGTAAGGCGGGGTCCGGAGGCACCTGGCAACAGAAGCCTCCACCTGATTTTGAACAAAATCCCCTATAATGATTGCGATTTCCGAAAAGCCGACTTATGGCTGTGGGGAACGCAGCAACCGGGCGAGAGGCAGGAAGATTTAATGGGGCAGGACCATATTCGCTACGACGTTTTGGCGCAGGATGCATTGCGGGGCATGATCCGCAAGGTTCTGGCCGAAGTGGCTGCAACAGGCCACCTGCCCGGCGAACATCATTTCTTCATCACCTTCCTCACCGGCGCGCCCGGCGTGAAAATCTCGCCGGCGCTGAAGGAAAAATACGCCCAGCAGATGACCATCGTCATCCAGCATCAGTTCTGGGACCTGAAGGTAACCGACGCGCTGTTCGAGATCGGCCTGTCCTTCTCGGATGTGCCGGAGCGTCTCGTCATTCCCTTCAACGCCATTGTCGGTTTCTACGATCCTTCGGTGAACTTCGAGCTTGAATTCGACGTCGCCACCCTTGATGTAGAAGACGAGACGCCGACCGATCCGCCGATGAATGACGGTGACGACACCCCCGGCGGCGATGACGGCGCCTCCGTGGTCTCGCTTGACGCCTTCCGCAAGAAGCACTGAACGTTCGATGTGCGCCGAGATCGTCAATCTGCGGCAGCAGCGCAAACGCAACGAACGCCGCAAGTCAGAGCAAAGAGCCGCTGAGAACCGCGCGCTCCACGGCCTCACCAAGGGCGAGAAGCAGCGCGAAAAGCTTGAGCGCGACAAGGCTGAGCGCCGGTTCGATCAGGGGCGGCGCGAGCGCGGCGAAGACGAGGCGTGATCCGCAAACACTCCGTCAGCCTGCACGGCCACCGCACCAGCTTTTCCCTGGAAGATCAGTTTTACGCGGAACTGACCCGGATCGCGGACAAACGCGATCTCAGCCTCGCGGCCCTTATCGCCGAAATCGATGACGCGCGGGATGGGGAGATCAACCTGTCATCCACCATCCGGCTTTTCGTGCTTGCCGCGGTAAAGGCCGGGACATGAGCCCCTACCCTCCTCAGACCTCGCCATAGAACGCCCGGTGATAGGCGACCTTGCCGCTTGGCACATGACCATCAAAATCGAGCGCCATGAAGTGGTCCGGCGGCGCGCCGTCCAGCGTCAATGCCGGTTCGTGGCGAAAGCCGAAGCGCTGGTAGAAGGAGGGGGCGCCGAGCACCACGACGCCATGCGCGCCCTCGTCCTTCAGAAGCTCCAGCCCGCCGAGCACCAGCGAGGTGCCGATCTCGCGGCGCTGGAATGCCGGATCGACGGCGAGCGGGCCGAGCCCGAACCAGCCGTCCGTTCCATCGGAAATGCCGACCGGCGAGAACGCGATATGGCCGACCGGTCGCCCCTCCTCCTCCGCCACCAGCGCCAGCGACAGCGCGCCCGCCTTGCGCAGCCTGCGGATGATGTCGGGTTCGCTGCCATCGCTGTACGGCGTCTCCGCAAAGGCGGCCGCCACGAGCCTGTAGATCGCGGCGACGTCGTCCTGGCGTTCCCGTCGAATGATCATTCCACGGTCACCGCCTTGGCGAGGTTGCGCGGCTGGTCGGCATCCGTGCCCATGAACACCGCGGTATGATAGGCCAGAAGCTGGATCGGCAGCGAGAACACCATCGGCGCGATGAATTCCGGCATGTCCGGCAGCACGATGGTCTGCATGGTCTTGAGGTCGGAGGCCTTCGCGCCGCTCTCGTCGGTGATGAACACGATCTTGCCGTCGCGCGCGGCGACTTCCTGCATGTTGGACACCGTCTTTTCGAAGAAACGGTCATGCGGCGCGATCACGATCACCGGCATGTTTTCATCGATCAGCGCGATCGGCCCGTGCTTGAGCTCGCCGGCGGCATAGCCCTCGGCGTGGATATAGGTGATCTCCTTGAGCTTGAGCGCGCCCTCCATTGCCAGCGGAAAGCTGGTGCCGCGGCCGAGATAGAGAACGTGATGGAAATGCGAGAGTTCGCGCGAGAGCTTTTCGATTTGTGGCTGCACGGCGTGCAGCACCTGGCTCATCAGCCGCGGCACTTCCGAAAGCGCGTGCACCAGCTCCTTTTCGTCCGCCGGGGACAGCGTGCCGCGTTCGCGCCCCGCGCGCAGCGCAAGCGATGCCATAAGCGCCAGCTGACAGGTGAACGCCTTGGTCGATGCCACGGAAATCTCGGGCCCGGCGAGGATCGGGAACACCGCATCGGCCTCGCGCGCGATCGTCGAGCCGGTGACGTTGACGAGTGCGCCGGCCCTTGCGCCCTGCTCCTTGCAATAGCGCAGCGACGCCAGCGTATCGGCGGTTTCTCCGGATTGCGAGATGAACAGCGCAAGCGTGTCGTCCGATATCGGCAGTTCGCGATAGCGGAACTCGGAGGCGACGTCGATCTCCACCGGCAGGCGGGCATAGCGCTCGATCCAGTATTTGCCGATCAGGCCGGAGAGATAGGCCGTGCCGCAGGCGGCGATGGTGAGACGGGAGATTTTCGAGAAATCGATTCCGTCGTCGGATTCGGCGCTCCGCCCGGCCGCGAAATCGCAATAGCGGCCAAGCGTGTGAGAGATCACTTCCGGCTGATCGAAAATCTCCTTTTCCATGAAATGGCGATGATTGCCCTTGTCGATCATCATCGCGGACAATTGCAGCGGCTGGCGCTGGCGGCGCACCGGTTCACCGGCAAAATCGCAGAACACCGCGCCGTCGCGATCAACGATCGCCATGTCGCCGTCTTCCAGATAGGAGATGCCGGTGGCAAGCGGCGCGAGCGCAATCGCGTCCGAGCCGACATACATCTCGTCATCGCCGTGACCAATGGCAAGCGGCGGGCCGTAGCGGGCGACGAACAGCGTATCGGGCCGGTCCTTGAACAGGATGACCAGCGCGAAGGCGCCGGTGACCCTTTGAAGCATGGCCAGCACCGCATCGCGCGGGGCCATGCCGGCGCGACGATAGTCATCCAGCAGGCGGGCGACGACTTCGGTGTCGGTGTCGCTCGAAAAACTGACGCCCTTGGCCGTCAGTTCGGCGCGCAGTTCCGCGAAATTCTCGATGATGCCGTTATGGACAACGGCGACATCGCCAGCGATATGCGGATGGGCATTGGCCTCGTTGGGAACGCCGTGGGTCGCCCAGCGGGTATGGGCGATGCCGGTGACGCCGTCGACCGGGTCATCGGCAAGGCATACCCGCAGGTTTTCAAGCTTGCCCGGCGCGCGGCGGCGCACCAGTTCGTCCTCCTCGATCACCGCAATGCCGGCCGAATCATAGCCGCGATATTCAAGTCGCTTCAAAGCATCGACAAGACGACCGGCCACCGGCCGAACGCCAACGATCCCCACTATTCCGCACATATGGTCACTTGCCCCCGTCCTTCTTGCGCGCCGCCTTGATGGCCAGCGAGCGGGCGCGCAGCAGTTCGGCGCGCCCTTCCTTGTTTTCCTGGCGTCCGCGCGCAAGCGCAAGCGCATTGTCCGGCACATCGCGCGTCACCACGCTGCCGGAGCCGACATAGGCGTGGTCGCCGATGCGCACCGGCGCCACCAGCGACGAATTGGAGCCGATGAAACTGTCCGCCCCGATCTCCGTCCTGAACTTGTTGACCCCGTCATAATTGCAGGTGATCGTTCCCGCGCCGATATTGGCGCGCGCGCCGACGCTGGCATCGCCGATATAGGTCAGGTGGTTGACCTTGGCGCCCACGCCGATATCGCCGTTTTTCACCTCGCAGAAATTGCCGACCTTGGCATCTTCATGCAGCACAGCGCCCGGCCTCAACCGCGCGAACGGCCCGACCTTGCTGCCGGCCGCGATCTTCGCACCCTCAATGTGACTATAGGCGTGGATCGTGACGTTCTCCGCAATCTCGACGCCGGGACCGAAGAAAACATTGGGCTCGATCAGGCAATCGGCGCCGATCACGGTGTCATGGCAGAGGAACACGGTTTCCGGCGCGATCATGGTCACGCCCTCAAGCATCAGTTCGCGGCGGCGGCGCGCCTGCCAGATGCGCTCAAGCTCGGCGAGTTCGGCCCGGTTGTTGCAGCCCAGCACCTCCTCGGCGTCGGCCATCACCACGCCGGCGCGACCGTCCTTTGCCAGCGCCGCCTCGACGATGTCGGTCAGATAGTATTCGCCCTTGGCATTGTCATTGCCGATGGCATCAAGCAGTGCGAGCGCGCGTCGGCCGTTGAAGGCCATCAGACCGCTGTTGCAGAGCGTCACCCTGCGCTCGTCGTCGCTGGCATCCTTTTCCTCGCGGATGGCATAGAGCGCGCCATCGCGGGTCAGAAGCCGGCCATAGCCCGTCGGCTCGTCGGTCTCAAAGCCGATTACCACGACGTCGTCGCCCGCTTCGAGCGCCGCCCGCGCCTTGTCGAGCGTCTCTCCCGTCACCAGCGGCGTGTCGCCATAGGTCACGATCACATCGTCATAGCCGCGTTCCAGCGCCGCGCGGGCGGCAAGAACGGCGTGGGCGGTGCCAAGCCGTTCGCGCTGCTCATAGGTCTCCAGCGCCACGCCGGGCAGCGTGCAGGCATCCGCAACCTGGTCGCCGTCGCGCCCGACGACGAGCGCCACGGCATCGACGCCGGAACGGGAAACGGTATCGACCACATGCGCCGCCATCGCCCGGCCGGCCACCTCGTGCAGCATCTTGGTTTTGGCCGATTTCATCCGTGTTCCATCGCCCGCCGCCAGAACGATTGCCAGTGCACTGCGTGACATGAAATCCCCTTCCGTTTGCCGCCGATTGATCCGCTATCGCTTGTAGCGGAATCCTCACCGAGACCTATTCAAAAAATGTGAATAATTTTTATGTGCGGCGCCGCCATGCGACATGTTTTTCGCCACGCGCCGCCCCTGCCCTGCGCCGAACACTACGAAGCCCTGGAAGCCGTCTTGACCCAGGTCAATGAAGCACGAGCGGCATTGAACTCTAATGGTGACAGAACGGCCGGGCGGAAGGCCGAGCTAATGCATCCGGGAAACAGTTGTGAACAAACATATGCTGGTCAAGAACCTGGCGCCGTTCTCGGCGCTCTCATCGACACATGGCACGATTCTGGGGCTTTGCCATGCGCTGGAGGCGGTTGCCGATTCGCTGCCCGGCAATATCGACCGGCACAGTTGCCAATGCCTGTCCGAGACCCTGATGCCTCTCTTGAAGCTCGCCCAGCAACGCGAGGAAAGACAGGTATTTCCGCCATTGCGCCGCAAAGGAGGGGCAGCGGCAATGTTCGACCGGCTTCATCAGGAGCATTTCGAGGATTTGTGCTTTGCCGAGGAGGCAAGCGAGGCGCTTGGACGGCTCGCCCGGGGCGAAGAGGTCAATACCGAGGCGACCGGCTATCTGCTGCGCGGCCTTTTCACCACGTTGCGCCGTCATATCGTGTTCGAAAAGGACTTTCTCGAAAGTCTGCAGGCCACGAAGTAGTAAAGCTGCTATCCCCGTTTCCGGCGGTTCCAGCGGTCATGATACCATAGCCACTGCTCGGGATATTCCCGAACCCAGCTTTCAACCTTGTCATTCAGCACCTGGGCGGTCGCCGGTATGTCGATCGCGCCTTTTTCATTGCGCGGAAGCGTGATCTCGTCTTCCAGCACCAGCCGGAACCGGTTGCCCGGCAGGCGGATGCAGCGGGCGGGATAGATCGCGCAATCGAACTGGCGGGCGAGCTTTCCGAGCAGCGGATTGGTCTGCACCTCCTGCCCGAAGAAAGTCGAGTGGGTGCCGCGCTTGAACTTCTGATCCACCAGCACGCCGACGCCGCCGCCCTGTTCCAGCGTTCCCGCCAGGGCGAAGGCCGATCCGGCGTGCGACGGCACCAGATTGCCCATGCGCTTTCTCCGAAAACGGAACACCTTCTTGGCGATATAGGGGTTGTTCGGCGGACGGAAGAGCACCGAGACGTGAAGATTGAACGACGCGGCCGCGACCGGCAGAAGCTCGAAATTGCCGGTATGGGCGGTGAAGACGATGAACGGCCGATCGCGATCGAGCAGCGTCAGAAAGCGCTCCACGCCCTCCACCTCGATCCGTCCAGGGCTGCCGGCCTCCGGATCGAAATCGAAAAGCTCATCGAGAAACACATATTCCGCCGCCAGCCGGCCGATATGCCCCCAACTCGCGATCGCGATACGCTCGATCTCGGCGTCATCCTTTTCCGGAAAGGCTTTCCGCAGGTTTTCGAGAATCAGCTTGTGGCGGCCGGTATGGGGGCCGATCCTGCGCATTACCCAATCCGCAAAGCGGATCGAACCATCGGCGGGAAACAGCTTGAGCACCGAAAGCAGCGCGAAAATCAGATAGGCCACCAGCCATTGCTGGAACTGGCGGGCTTTCAGAACGACGCGGGTGATGAAGGATTTCAAAGACTCTGGCCCATATTAGAACTTTACGAAGCAAATGCCGCGCGTCCGTCTTTTATCGGCGAAAGCCCCTCAAGCCAAGTCGCAATCAATCCTCGATCCTGAGCACGATCTTGCCGAACACCTGGCGGCTTTCCATGCGCTCCAGCGCCTTGTCGATGCCGTCGAAGTCGACCAGCGTATCGATCACCGGATGAACCACGCCCTGCGCCATCTTCTGCATGGCGTTTGCCATGTTTTCCATGCGGCAGCCGAACGAGCCGAGCAGCTTGAGCTGCTGCTGGAACAGCATCATCAGGTTGACATTGGTGGAGACGCCCGAGGTCGAGCCGCAGGTCACCAGCCGACCGCCGCGCTTCATCGACAGCATCGAACCCGCCCAGGTATCGGCGCCGACATGCTCGAACACGACGTCCACGCCCTTCTTCTTGGTGAGCTTGCGGACCACGCCCTCGAACCGGTCCTCACGATAGTTGATGACATGATCGGCGCCGAGTTCGCGGGCCTTTTCCATCTTGTCCTCGGAGCCCACCGTGGTGATCACGGTGCAACCGGTCTTCTTGGCAAGCTGGATCGCCGCCGAACCGATGCCGGAACCGCCGGCATGAACCAGGATCGTCTCGCCAGGCTGGAGCTTCGCATTGTCGAACAGCATATGCTCCACGGTCCCGAAGGTCACCGGCGCAAGCGCCGCGCCGATCGCGTCCACGCCGGGGGGCGCTGCCACGAGCTGGCGGGCGGGAATATTGATCTTTTCCTGCGCGAAACCGTCAAGATGAAAGCCGTGAACGCCGCCGACATGTTCGCAGAGATTGTCGCGACCCTCGCGACAGGCCTTGCAGCGGCCGCAGACGCGCGCGCCATAGATCGCCACCAGATCGCCCGGCAGGACATTGGATACCCCTGCCCCGATCGCCTCGACCACACCGGAAGCCTCCGCGCCGATCGTCAGCGGCAGCTTGCGCTTGGCAAACGCCATGCCGCGCCAGCCCCAGACATCGATATGGTTGAGCGCGACCGCCTTCAAACGCAGCGTCACCTCGCCGGGCGCCGGTGCATCGGGCTCGGCCACGTCGCGCAATTCGATCTTGCGGTCATCGGTCAGCTGCAAGGCGCGCATGGGTCATTCCTTCATATTCAATACGTTAGAGCTACTAACTAAACTATGCCATCGACCGATCAGGCTCACGCCGGCTCGCGCGTCATCACCAGGCAGGCATTCTGGCCGCCAAAGCCGAACGAGTTGGAGAGCACCGATCCGGTGTCGGCCGACCGCTTCACATTCGGCACCACATCGAGTTCGATCGCCGGGTCCGGATTGACGTGGTTGATGGTCGGCGGCAGCACGCCGGTCTGCATGGCCTGGAAGGAGAACACCGCCTCCACCGCGCCGGCCGCCGTCAGCGTATGGCCGATCATCGATTTGTTGGACGACAGCGGGATCGACTTCAGCCCCTCGCCAAACACGGCCTTGAGCGAGGAATATTCCATCTTGTCGTTTTCCGGCGTGGAGGTCCCGTGGGCGTTGATGTAATCGATGCCGTCGATATCGAGCCCGGCATCGTCCAGCGCCGCGCGCACGGTCGCAATCGCCGGCGCGCCATCGGGCGAGGACCGGGTGCGGTGGAAATGATCGGCCTTTTCGCCGCAGCCGCGCACGATGCCGTATACCTTCGCGCCGCGGGCAACGGCCGACGACAGCGATTCGAGGATCAGCGTCGCCGCGCCCTCGGCAATCACGAAGCCGTCGCGATCCTTGCTGAAGGGTTTGGAGGCCTTTTCCGGGGGATCGTTCTGGGTGGACAGCGCCGACAGCAGCGAGAACCGCACCAGCGCCTCGGCGCTGACCGAACCGTCGGTGGCAACCGTCATGGCGCGCTCGGTGCGGCCCTGGCGGATCGCCTCGACGCCGAGCTGGATCGCGGTCGCGCCGGAAGCACAGGCCGTCGATGTCGTCACCGGCAGGCCGCGCGTGCCGAACTTGTCGGCAATGCGTTCCGAGATCGAGCCGAACAGCACCGCTTCGTGAAAGGCCGGATCGCCCTTCTCGCGCATGGCGGCGAGAAAACGGACATAGGCGTCGTTCTCCTCGACCGGCGGACCGGAGCGATCGGTCAGCGCGAAGCGCATCGACCATTCGGGCTCGACCGGCGGGGCCGCCAGAAACAGCGGCGCATCGAAATCGCCGGAAAGGCCGGCCGCGGCAAGCGCCTCCTCGATGGTCGCCTCGGCAAAATTATAGGAGCGGGAAACCGCATTGTCCTCGGCCGGAATGAAATCGACCGTCCCGGCGATGCGGGTGGAAAGATGGTCGGTCGGAAAGCGCGAAATGGCGTGGATGCCGGAAACGCCCTCCGTCAGCTTCTTCCAGTTGTCCTCAAGCCCGCGACCGAGCGAGGTTACCACGCCCATGCCGGTGACGGCGACGAGCGGGCGACCGAGATGATCTGTATAGGCATTGCTCATCTGTCCGGTCCTTCCTTATTTCTCGGCCGAGAGCACGGCGACGCCCTCGCCGCGCTGATGGCCGACCGTGGTTACCGCGATCTTTTCGGCCGGCACCGCCATCTTCTGCTCCGCGCCGGGGTTGAAGACCGGCAGAGCGACCTTCCTGTCGAGCGCCAGGGCTGCCAGCGCGAGACCCAGGGTAAAATTGGCTTCCATGGCATGGCCGGTTGCGCCGGTATAGCCGCGCAGCGGCGCCGACGGGAAATGCGCTTTCACGAAAGCGGCCTCGCGCTTGGTGATATCGGTCAGGCCGGTCGCGCCGGAAAGGATCGCCTCGTTGGAAGCGCCCGTAAACCCGGCATCCTTGAACAGCCGCTCGAGACGCTGTTCCAGACGGCCATCGTCGCGCTTGCCGCGATCGCCTTCGACGCCGGAGAGCACCGCATAGATATGCGCGCCGCGGGCCTCGGCATGTTCACGCGATTCCAGAACCAGAAACGCGCCGGCGGTGCCCATGACCATGCCGCCATCTTCGTCTTCCGGCCGGTCCCAGAGCGGTCTCCACTCGCCGCGCGACAGCGCATGCACCGATTCCATCATCAGCAGGATATCGCGCCGCTCGGCCACGAACGAGCCGCCCACCAGCGTGTGGCTGGACTGGCCCGCCAGGACGCGCGCATAGGCGGTGGCGACGGCGGAAATCCCCGCGCCTTCCTCGCCCATGAAAGTGCGCGAGGAGCCGGCGACCTTGTGGACGATCGAGATGTTGCCGGCAACGAGATTGGCGAGTTGGGCCAGAAACAGCGTCGGGCGCAGCTCGGTGGTGAGCTTCTCATTGAGCAGGATTTCGCGATCATTGCGCTGGCGCGCCTCGTTGACGATCAGGCTGTCGACGGCGATATCGCGCTCGCCACCGCCGGCGGCGACGATCATGTCCATCGTCGCGCAGAGCTCTTCGTTTTCCTTCATCCCGGCATCGTCCAGCGCAAGGCCGGCGGCATAGACGCCGAGCCGCTGCCAGTTTTCCATCTGGCGCTGGTCGCCGCGCTTCGGGATCTGGTCCTTCCAGTCGATTTCCGGTAGCGGGTGCACCGGATAGGGCGCGCAGATATCGGAATCGATCCGGATATCGGGCTCGCCGCCCGTCAGCATCGCGACATGCGGCTCGATACCGACGCCGAAACTCGTGACCAGACCAATGCCGGTGACGACCACATCATTGGAGGATTTCGCCATGTCAGGACCTCTCCGCGGCCTGTCCGGCGATCGCCGCAAACAGGCCGACTTCCTCGGCGCGCCGTTTCACGATCGGCGCTAGTTCATTGTCATCGAAGGACATCGTGCGGAATTTGAGCTGGGCGTTTGCGATCGGCTTCCCGCCCGACGCGATCTTCGCCTTGGTAACGGCAAAGCCCGAGCCCTCATGCTCCAGTTGCGCTTCGATATCGAGCACGGCATTGGGCTCCACGAAGCCGCGCAGCTTGGCACTGTCGACCATCATCAGAAACGGCATGGCCGTGCAGTCATTGACGCCGAGCAGCAACATGCCGGACGCCTGCGCCATGGTTTCGATCAAAAGCACGCCCGGCACCAGCGGCATGCCCGGAAAATGTCCCTCGAAAACCGTGCTTTTTTCAGGAACCGTGGAACGCGCGACGATCGTCCCGGCGGAGATGTCCGCCGACACGATCTCGTCAATCATCTGGAAATATTCGAGCAGCATAGAATGCTTTCAGCCCCTGCATCAGTTCCGCAGCGAAGCCAGGCGGGCTGAGATGCCGGTCGTAAAACCGGTCGCCCTTAAGACTGCTTTGCCGCTCTCAGCTCGTCGATCTTGGCGCAGAGATTCTTCAGAATGAAGTACTCGTCCGCATCGACCTTGCCCTCGTTGACGTCCTGCGTCCACTTTTCGAGCGGGATCTTGATACCGAATTCCTTGTCGATCGCAAAGACGATATCGAGGAAATCGAGGCTGTCGATGCCGAGATCGTCGATCGTGTTGCTTTCCGGCGTAATCTGATCGCGGTCGATTTCGCTCGTTTCCGCGATGATATCGGCAACTTTATCAAATGTAGCGCTCACGCCTATTACCTCTTCATCTTTCAAGTGTGCCCTCCTCATAGGCAATGATTGACGAAAAGCCAATGGCCGCAAGGTGTGGGAGGGCAATTTTTCGATTGTAACTCAGACGGCCGCCGAATGGCGACCCTTGCCGCGCCCAAGATAGGTATCGAAAACCGCAGCAACAGAGCGCGCGAACGGAAAAGCCTCATTTTTCAATCGAAATCCGAACCGGTCATAAACGCACACGTCCGGATTTTCGCGCGCATAAGCCTTGGCCTCGGCGATGATATCGTCGGTTCCGGCGGCGAATCGCGCCTTCAGTTCGCAGGCGGAAAATCCGTAGGCGCACATGATTCTCTCGATCACGAAGGCCCGCGCGCGGTCTTCCGGCTGAAGCGCGACACCGCGCACCACGGCCAGATCGCCGCTTTCGACCATGCGCCGATATTCTCCGGTCGCCGGCATGTTCTGCCAGTAACCCTCGGGCAGCTGACTGATGGATGACGCCCCGAGCCCGATCAGCGCATCAGCGCTTTCATCGGTATAGCCCTGGAAATTGCGCCGCAGCCTGCCGGTGCGGGCCGCCTTGGCAAGCGTGTCGTCGGCAAGCGCGAAATGGTCGATGCCGATCGCCTCATAGCCGGCCTCGGCCAGCATCCCGGCCGCCAGCGACATCTGGCGAAATCGCTCCTCCGCATCAGGAAGAGCGTGTTCGGGAATCAGCGCCTGATGCTTCTTCATCCACGGCACATGGGCATAGCCGAACAGCGCGATCCGATCGGGCTTCAGGCTGATGATATCGGCGACGGTCTTCGCCATCGTATCAAGCGTCTGATACGGCAGGCCGTAGAGCAGGTCGCAATTGACGGAGCGGACGCCCCGCTTGCGCATCGCCGCGATCACCTCTGCCGTCTGCTCGAAAGTCTGCAGGCGGTTGATGGTCTTCTGCACCTTGGAATCGAAGTCCTGAACGCCGAGGCTTGCCCGCGTCACCCCGATCTCCGCCAGCGCATCATAGCGCGCCTCATCGAGATCGTTCGGGTCCATCTCGACGCTGATCTCGGCGTCTTCGGCGAAATTGAAGGCCGTGCGCAGCCAGCCCATCAGCCGGTGCATGTCCTCGGGCTTCAGCATGGTCGGAGAGCCGCCGCCCCAATGCAGGCCGGTCACAATCACATCGGGCGATACCAGCCGGCCCATGGTCTCGATTTCATGCTTCAGGCTTTCGAGATAAGCGGCCACCGGCTCATATTTCAGCGTGTGTTTGGTATGGCATGCGCAAAACCAGCAGAGACGGTCGCAATAAGGAATGTGCACGTAAAGCGATAGCTTCTGGCCTGCGCCCAGCGCCGCGATCCACTTTCTCGCCGTGGCCGAATCGACACCGTCGTGGAAATGAGGCGCCGTGGGGTAGCTCGTGTAGCGCGGAACCGGCTCCGAAAACTTATCCAACAACTGTCGTTGCGACGTCATGACGCGCCCCTTCCTGACTGATAATCCAATCGAGATAGCCGCTCGGCGCGCTCGCAGCTTTGACTTTGATCAAGTTTGGTTGCACTGTGTGAAGGAGCGACGCTAGGCGGTTGTGGCGGCGGCGCGGCCCTGCCCTCCCGCGTTGCAGAAAAGATGGCAGGTGGTTTCACGCCACAACGAATTGAGAATATCCGATGACCGACCACACGCACCGATCCCATGAAGGCGACGACCTTCTGCCGCTCGTATGCCGGGCATGCGAGGCGCGCCATGGGGGCATCTGTTCGGTGCTGACGCCCGAGCAACTGGCGCAGATCAACAAGCACTCCTCGCGCCGGACGATCGAGGGCGGCGCGGAAGTCGTCGGACAGGGCGAAAGCGTTGGCAGCTACTCAAACATACTGCGCGGCGTGGTGAAGCTTTCCAAGATGATGGCCGATGGCCGCCAGCAGATCGTCGGCCTGCAATTCGCGCCCGATTTCATGGGCCGCCCGTTTTCGCGCGAAAGCGCGCTGACGGCGGAGGCTGCAACGGAAACGGAAATATGCGCCTTCCCGCGCGCCGCGCTGGAGCGGATGATCGAAGAATCACCGGAGCTTGAGCGCAAGCTTTACAATCAGTCCCTGAAGGAACTCGACGAGGCCCGCGACTGGATGCTGACGCTCGGCCGCAAGAGCGCGCGCGAGAAAGTCGCCTCCTTTCTGTATCTGATCGCGACCCATATCGATCCGCTCGCCGATGACGGCTTCACCTTCGATCTGCCGCTGTCGCGCGCCGACATCGCCGATTTTCTCGGCCTCACCATCGAGACGGTCAGCCGTCAGATGACCAAGCTGCGCAACGAGAAGATCATCATCGTCGAAAACAACCGCCATGTCAGCGTGCCGGATATCGACAGACTGAGCGCGGCCGCCGGCAATGACTGATTCCCTTATCAGTCGCCGATCACCACCGTGACGTTTTCCAGGCCCATCGTCTGCGCGAGTTCGAACAGCAGCGCCGCATTGTCCGGATGAAGCCGCACGCAACCGTGTGATGCAGGGCGGCCAAGCCGCGAGAGCTGGTCCGTGCCGTGGACGGCATAGCCGTGATGAAAGAAGATCGCATAGGGCATCGGCGCATTGTTGTATTTGCGCGAGCGGTGGTTCTTCGACAGCCATTCCGCGCCATATATGCCGCGCGGCGTCGAATAGCCCCCTGCCCCGGTCGAGACCGGCCATTCATAGCGCTCATGGCCGCCAATGATGACCTTCATGGTCTGGCTCGTCAGGCTGACGGCCGCAACGACCTTGCCCGGATCGAAAATCTCGTCGCCGGATTTACGGGCGGCATTCGCAGCCGACGCCGCGCCAAGCAACACCAGTAACGCCAACAGTATTTTACGCATATCCACCCCGACACACATATGTTTCTAATGAACGATATGTGCAGCGGGGGTTACTATCAACGCGATACTGATTTTAAGGTAAACACAACCGGCGCAAGACCGGTCTGTTCATGCGTCAGGGCGCTAGCGTGGCGGCGATCAGATCGACCACCTTCTTCGCTTCGATGGTCATCGCCACCTTCTGCTCGGTCTTGTCATCCCACGGGCTCGGGCCGAACGCGCCGCCGGCCGGCTTCTGCAGGGTCAGCCCGTCGGCAATGCCGCCGCAGACCACGCGCACGGAGCCCGACCTGAGGCCGAAGAGCTCGGGCGCCACCACGTAGGCGCAGGCGCAGCTGTCATGCACCACCATGCCGTCTTCGACCTGCTGGCTGTAGAAATCGATATAGGGATCGGAAATCCGTGCCAGCAGTTCCACCGCCGGGCCGCCGCGCAAGGCCAGATCCTTCATCATCGTGCGGGTCATGACGGTCTTAAGGGTGACGTCGAGGCCGATGATCACGACCTTCCACGGCGCGGTGAACACGACATCGGCCGCTTCCGGGTCGCCATGGATATTGGCTTCCGCCGCCGGCGTCACGTTGCCGTTGGTGTCGAACGCGCCGCCCATCACGACGACCTGCTTGACGAGGCCGGCGATTTCCGGATCGCGCGCCAGCGCCATGGCAAGGTTGGTCATCCGGCCGACGGCGACGATCTCGACCTCGCCGGGATGTTCACGCACCGTATCGATGATGAACTGGAAGGCAGGACGCGGATCGAGCGGCACGTCTTCGATCGTCTCCGGCACCTCGATATCGCCGAGCCCGTTGACGCCATGCACGAATGTCGGCCACGATGCCATCGGTCGGCCCGGATCGAAGGTTATGTCGGCGCCGCGGGCGACCGGGGCCTTGATACCGAATTCGCGCTTCAGGAACTGCGCATTGCGCGTCGTCGTGTCGGCGGAGGCGTTGCCGAAAACGGAGGTTACGCCGAGGAGTTCGATATCGGGATGGCGCTCGAGGAAGAGCAGCGCCATGGCATCGTCAATACCGGGGTCCGTGTCGAAAATTACCTTGTGCATGAAAACGCATCCTGTCTTCGGAAATATGGGAACGGCGTTTGCGCCGGATCGAGAAAGGCCCTACACGATCCGGAGAAAAAAGGAAACGCCGCAGGCCCGCGCGGGCTGCGGCGGCCCGCCAAGGATATATTCGTGTTTGAAACCAGTGTCGAACTGCTGCTGATCCTGTTTGCGGCCGCCTATATCGCCGGCTTCGTCGATTCGATCGCCGGCGGCGGCGGCCTCATCACCATACCGGTGCTGCTGATTTCCGGCGTACCGCCGCTGCAGGCGCTTGGCACCAACAAGCTGCAGGGCATGTTCGGCGCGGCTTCCGCCACGATCTCCTATGCCCGCGCCGGCCGGGTGGAACCGTTGCAACAATGGCCGATGGCGCTGATCGCGATTGCCGGCGGCGCGCTCGGCGCGCTGGTCGCCACGCTGATTTCCGGCGATGCGCTGCGCGCGGCGCTCCCGTTCCTGCTGGTCGCAATAGGGCTCTACTTCGCGCTGCGCACCGGGCTCGATGACAGCGACCGCGAGAAGCGGCTTTCCACCCCGCTCTTCGCCGCAATGGTGGTGCCGGCGATCGGCTTTTACGATGGTCTGTTCGGCCCCGGGACCGGATCGTTCTTCATGATCGCCTTCGTCACGCTCGGGGGCTTCGGCATGCTGAAGGCCACCGCCCACACCAAGTTCCTGAACCTGTCGACCAATATCGGCGCTTTCGCGGTGTTCATGTTCGGCGGCGCGATCCTGTGGAAGGTCGGGCTGGTGATGGGCCTTGGCCAGTTTCTGGGTGCCCGCACCGGATCGAATCTCGCCATGAAAAACGGCGCGAAAATCATCCGCCCGCTTCTGGTTCTGTCGTGCATGGCGATGGCGATCAGGGTTTTCTTCGATGAGAAAAATCCCGCCTATCAATGGCTTATGATGCAGTTTTAAGGTGAAGCGGTAGGCCCGCCGCCATAAACACCACCTCCGCCGAGACCGCCGCGATGCGCTGGTTCAAAATGCCGGCGGCATCGCGAAAGCGCCGCGCAAGCGCGTTATCCGGCACGATCGAGAGGCCCACCTCATTGCTGACCATGATCAGCCGGTAGGGGCAGCGCGCGACGAAATCGGCAAGCCGTGCGCCTTCGGCCTCGATATCGCGCTCCGCCAGCAGCAGGTTGCTGAGCCACAGCGTCAGGCAGTCAAGCACCACCACCGGCTCCTTCTCCCGCTCCAGCGCTTCGAGACGCTCGACTAGCGCAAAGGGCGCTTCATGGGTGACCCACTCGCTGCCGCGATCGGCCCTGTGTCGCGCGATCCGCGCCGCCATTTCGGCGTCGTCCATGCTTTCGGCGGTCGCGATATAATGCAGGCATCCGCCATGCCGGCGCGCCAGCATTTCGGCGTGACGCGACTTGCCGGAGCGCGCGCCGCCGAGGACTAGGCAGGTGGCCTTCATCCAGCCGACCCCGGTCGGCTTTTCAAATCTAAGGAGAATGCGCCGGCGGGCGACAGTTTGGCGAAAGCGGACGATTCGTAGTTCATGGAGGCGTCCGCATTGTTCATCGCCACGGTCACGATGACCGATCGGGGACCATCCCCGACTGCACCCTTGCCGGCACGCCGCGATGATAACGGCGACGGGCCGGCAGTGCAATAACCGTCGCCGGTCAGATCTTGTCGGCGACCTTTTCGGCGATGTCCTCCGGCAGCCAAGCTTTCCAGACATCCGGATAATTGGCAAGGAAATGGCGGGCGCCGGCCTCATTGCCGGCTTCCTCCTCATCCATCCAGGCCAGCACTTCGCTCACCGTGCCGTTGCTCCATGAGCGGGTATTGAAGTAATTCATCAGTTCGGGATTTTCATCGACGAAATCACCCGCGATCAGCGTGTAGACGGCAGAGACGGGATAGGTGTTGAGCTTGGGATCCTGGCAATCCGGCACGATGGTGCAATTGTCCCATTCCTCCTTGCTGAATTCCACGCCGAAACTGAGCTTGACCATCGGATGATTGCCGAGAAGGGCCGTTGGCGCCCAGTAATAACCGAGCCAGCCCTCCTTGCTCTCGAACGCCTCGATGATCGATTCGTCAAGGGCGGCGGCGTTCTTCACATCGTGAAGCGCGAAGCCGGCCTCTTCCGCATCGATGGCGCGGAACAGGTTTTCGGTCGAGGCGCGACAAGCCCAGCCCTCGGGACAGTTGAACACCGCCGGCTTGCCGCCCTCCTCGGCCGGCATGAAAAGCTCCGGATGCTGCAAGGCCTGCTGAACGGTTGTCATGCCGGGATTGGCGTCGAGGATATATTTCGGCATCCACCAGCCCTGAACGCCGCCTTCGTTCAGCAGCGCCGCTCCGAAGGCGACGCGCTTGTCGGCGACCGCCTCCTCAAGCGCCGGCGTCATGCTTTCGAACCAGAATTCCGGCACAATATCGGGCTTGCCGTCCTTCGCGATCGAAGCGACGGCGCTGTTGGTGTCGCCTTCGACGAGCGACACCGTGCAGCCATACCCCGTTTCCATGATCAGCTTGTCGACCCAGGCAGCAAGCCCGGCCGAGGGCCAGTTCAATTCCGCGATCGTCAGATCGCGACAGTCGGTCTCGGCTGCGGCGGCTCCGGAAAACAAGGCAACGGCTGAGGCCAATGACAGAGCGGCGACATAGGACTTCATTGTTGCTGTTTCCTCCGATCATCACATTTTAGAGCCACGGCGGGCGACATTGCCGTCTCCCGAAAGCCGTAGCGCCTAATTGGTTCAAGAATACGTCTGTCGCGCTGAAATAACAAACCGCAAGACGCGGCTTTTAGGGTGAAATCCGATCGGTTTCCGTCTTTATGCACGAGCGCTAACCAAGCGGTAACGTTCTGCCGCTAGAACGGGTGTCAGCGGACGGTTGCGCGGCAAATGTCCTCCCGGCTTTATCAGTTTCGCGTTTCCGGGAGTGCCGTTTCAGGTATTGCGTATGCAACCGCCGCGCAGCGTCGAGCCGGGCTTCAGCGCTAGATCTTCTTCACCACCCAGGAATAGCTGTCGGTCACAACATGCAGCGGCGCCGAAAAGGCGTTGGCGAGCTGCTGGCGCGTCGGCACGATGCCCATCAGCGCCGCCATCGACCCTCTCGTCAGGCGCTGGAGGCGGTTTGGCATCTCGGCTTGCGCCTCGGCGGTCGTCGTTTCGGGCATGGTTGGTGGCAACACGGCATCCGGGTTCCGCCCGAGCGCGGCATTGACGAGCTCGCCGGGCTCCCGGCAGACGGCGATGATCGTGGGAAAACCGCTGTCGCCATAGGCCGTGATTTTGTTTTCGATTTCGCTGTCGCAGGCCTGGACAGTGGCATAGCGCGTTTCAGCCATATCGATATAGCTGCACTGGTTCAGACTGTCATCACAGCCGAAAATCGTCATCGCAATCAACGCCGCCTGCATGATTCACCTCGCTCGTTTCAGGGCTGAATACATCTTCCGCGCGAATGCGCCGCAAACAAGGCAGCAGAACGGGAGCGCCGCAAATTTGCGGCGCGGTTTGTGAGCTCTGGTGCTCGACAGCAATGAGGGCGACCGAATCTAGGCTTCGGCGTCCACCTCGTCACGTTGCTCTTTCAACAGTTGAAGCGCGACAACGCAGGCGTTCTGGACGTGAAGAGAGGCAATCCTGGCGGCTTCCTCCGCATCGCGCTTTTCCAGCGCGGCCGCGAGAGCGTCGATCTCGGCAAGGCTTTCATCAATGCGCTCGGGATGCATCAGCGAAGTCGCGCGCAGGATGTTGATCCGGGAAAACAGGCTTTGCAGTACTTCGCGGGCGAGGTTGTTGCCGCAGTTTCCGAGCATGATGCTGTAAAGGCGGCTCTTGGCTTCCAGCACCTCCGCCTTGTCACCGGACAGGGCGTGCTCGCGAAGCGCCTCGGCGCCCTTCGAAAATTGCCTTATGGCTTCATCGGAGCCGTTGAGCGCAAATTCGCGCGCGGCAAACCCTTCAAGCACCCCGCGCAGAGCGTATAGCTCCTTCGCCTCTTCCAGCGAAATGACGGCGACGACGGGTCCCTTGTGCGGAACGATCTCAAGCAGCTTCTCGGCTTCCAGCTTGCGCAGGGCTTCACGCAGCGATGTGCGGCTTACGCCAAGTTCCTCGCACAGTTCGCGCTCGACAAGGCGCGCGCCCGGCTTGTACCGGCCGGACGTGATTCCCTGACGGACTGCGTTCTCGATCTGTCGACGCAATGTGTCCGGTTGCAGCGCTGTCCCACGTGAACTCATCAGGCCTTCCCGTATTACATTATGACCATCCGCCAATTAACACGAAACACCGCTGCGCAACAAGCTTTACGCGGCACACGTCACCCTCGCACTCTGGCGAAAACGCTACTTCCCAGCGGCCTGATAGTCGGTCTCGCCGACCTCTTCGAGCCAGTCGGTCTTGCCGATCGAAATGGCGGTGTGCAGCAGATAGCTGTCGGAAGCCGCGCCGTGCCAGTGCTTTTCGCCGGTGGCGATCCAGACCGTGTCTCCGGCCTTGATCTCCTGTGCGGCCTCGCCTTCCTTGCAGACCCAGCCCTTGCCGGCGATGACGGTCAGGACCTGGCCGGTCTCGTGGGTGTGCCAATAGGTGCGCGCGCCGGGCGAAAAGAACACGTTGTTGATGACGACGCCATCCGTTGGCGGCATCACGGGATCGGCGTGAACCGTTCCGGTGAAAGTATCGGATTTGACTTCCGATGGAGCGCCAGCCTGCCGGCCATGGAAAATCTTCATATCTTCAATCCTCTTCGTGGAGACGAACTTTGCCGGAAATGTCGCCGATGGCATCGACGACGCGATTGCTTATGACATCGCCATAGCCGAGCGCGGTTGCAAGGCCGAAGCTTGCCATCGGCCCGGACGCGTTCAGCGAAGAGACGCCGAGTTCGTGCAGCAGGTCGCAATAGAGCAGCACGTCCTTGGTCATAAGTTTGGAGGTGAGCCCGCCCTCCAGGTAATCTCCATCGACGATCTTCGGAAAACGGTTCAGCGTCGCGAAGTTCACCCCGCTGCTGGCGTTCAGTACCTCGAGCAGGCGATGGAGATCGAGACCGGCCTTCTTGCCGGCGACCATCACTTCCGCCGTGGCTGCCAGACTGACGGCATTGAGAAAATTGTTCAACAGCTTGGCGGTGTGCCCCGCCCCGCTTTCGCCCATCACGATGACCTTCTTGGCGATCAGCGCGAAGACCGGCTCGAGCCGTCCGATCGCCTCCGCATCGCCGCCGACCATCAGGGTAAGCGCGCCCTTTTCGGCCGCCGCCGCGCCGCCGGAAATGCCGGCATCGACATAAAAGGCACCCTTCTCAGCGAATTTCGCCGCGATCCGCCGGGTGGAGGCGGCAGACGCCGTGCTCATGTCGGCGACGATCTGTCCAGGGCGAACGTGGTCCAGCAAGCCGCCCTCGCCTTCCACCACCTTCTCGATCACCGTGCTGTCGGGCAGGGAGAGAAAAATGATGTCGGTCTCTTGCATGATCTGGCGAGCGGAGGACGCCCGCTTGGCTCCGAAGCGTCCAGCGGCGGCCTCGTCCATATCGAAGCCTAGCACCTCGACGCCGCCCGCGACGATGCAGCGGGTCATCCGCCCGCCCATGTTTCCAAGTCCGATAAACCCTACCGTATCAATTGCCATATATAGCGACCCTTGCTGAACCTGCTGTTTTCAAACGGCGCGACGGCCGCACCGGCCGCCGTTCCGTCCCGATGAAAGAGTGACGCGAGACCTTATTCCGCCGAACCGCCCTGTTTTTCCTGCTCCGCGGACCACTCCTTCAAAACGGCGCTGGCGGTTCGGAAGGCCGAGAGCGCCGCCGGCGCGCCGCAATAGACCATCGCCTGCAACAACACCGCCTGGATTTCCTTCGGCGTAACGCCGTTGTTGAGCGCGCCACGGACGTGGACAGCCAGCTCATGATGCTGGTTCATCGCGGTCAGCATCGCAAGGTTCAGCATGCTGCGGGTGCGGAAAGGGAGCGTTTCATCACCCCAGACCTCGCCCCAACAGTATTCGGTCACAAGCCTCTGTGCCGGACGGTTGAACGAATCCGCGTTTTCCCACGACTTTTCAACATGCGGGGCGCCCAGCACCGCCTTGCGGTTCCGGAACCCTTTTTCGAACATTTCGCTTTCACTCGGCATGGCATCCAATCTCCCCCGCTCCACGCGGTCGTCATCTTTCATTGCGCGTCTTCCGAAAGAAGACGGTACATCTCGGTGTGATCGGTCGTCGGCGAAACCCCTTCGGCAACCCGGTGCCAGGTATCGATGCCATAGGCCCCGAAACTCAGCGTGTAGCCGACCGATTCAGCAAGCTTGCCTGCGATCGAAAGGTCCTTGTCCATCAGCTTCAGCGAAAAGCCGGAGCCGAACGTGCCCGAAAGCATGAATTGCTTGACCTTGTTTTCGGAGGTATTGCTGCGGCCGCTTGAGGCATTGAGCACATCGGTCATGACGTCTTCGGCAATACCGAACCGCTTGGCGACATGCAGTGCCTCGACCGTGATCATCAGCCCACAGGCCGAGACCAGATTGTTGAGCGCCTTGGCAGCGTGACCGGCACCGGCGGGACCGATGAACAGGATCGACTGCCCCATGGTTTCCAGGAGCGGCCGGGCGGCATCCATCTGCGCCTGGTCCCCGCCCACGAGAATTGCCAGCGTGCCGTTTTCCGCCCGTTTGACGCCGCCGGAAACCGGCGCATCGAGATAGTGAAGTCCGCGCCCGGCAAGCGTCGCGGCGAGTTCGCGCGAGCGCACCGGCTCGGACGAGCTCATGTCGATCACCAGAGCGCCGGGCTTCAGCCGATCGGCCCAGCCACTCTCCAGCAGAACGGACTCCACGATGGAGGAATTCGGGAGCATGGAGATCAGGACGTCGAGGTCTTTTGCCGCCGTCTCCGTCAGGGGCTCGGCGGACAGCTTTGCGCAAATCTCGTCAACGCGCGCCGCGTCCGCGTCCGCGACATATAACGCATAACCGGCTCCCGCGATGCGCGCACACATCGGCGCACCCATCATGCCCAGTCCGATGAAGCCTATTTTCTGAACGCTCATGACAAACCCGCCTCGCGTTTGAAGGACCACAATTCCATATCCGCTATGCCCTCTCTGGCGACACGTCAGCGCAAGGCCGAAAAGTCGGTCGGCGCGAGAAAGCTGTTCTCGACCCGGGCGACGATGGGCGCGTTTCGTTCGGATTCAGCGCGCGCGGCGATCCAGTCGGGATCGGACTGGAAAGCGTTCCAGCGTTCTTCGCGCTCGGCCATGCTCTCCCATTTCAGCAGATAGGTGAGCGCATGATTGTCGGGGCCGACGACGGTGGTCCAGAAGCCGATCTGCTCGATGCCGTACTTCTCGAAAAAGCCGAGCGTCGTTGACCGGAAACGGTCCAGAAGCGCAGGCAGGCGGGTCGGCGCGCAATAATAAATCCGGAGCTCCACGATCATTCGACAGTCCCTTCTCTTGATTGGGTAGGAGTCTATTTTTGCTATGACATTCCGTCAATAATACAAAATCATCTCGGGCGTTTAAGTCAGCCTATTTCACAGACTGAAACTATCGCTCCTGCGGTCGCTCGTCCTCATCCAGCCTCACGGCGAAGGCCGCGGTCTGCTCGCTGAATGAAGGATAGCGGTTCATCACCGCGGGATCGTGTCCCGGCACAATGTGGCTGTCCCTCCCGGCCAGTTCCTTCAGCCGATGGTAGCCAACGACCGTGTCGGAAACGCTGTCGCAGGTCGGAAACACCCGGCCGGTCTGGAAGTGCTGGTAAAGATGGCTGGCGTCAGACGCGAGCACCACCGGACCGCGTTTGGTCTCCACCCGCACGCATTGCAGGCCGCGCGAGTGGCCGCCGATGTGGTGAACCGTGACGCCCGGAAAGAGCTCGCGATCGCCCAGGCAGAACGACACCTTGCCGGCATAGGTGCGCCGGACCATGTCGACGACATCGTCGACCTCGTAGGGGTGATTGAGGAAATGATGGCACATGCAGGGACCGGTCGCATAACGCATCTCGCTTTCCTGCATGTAGAAGCAGGCATTCGGAAACAGCTCGTTATTGCCGGCGTGGTCGTAATGCATATGCGTGGTGATCACATGCTCGACGGCATTGAAATCCACGCCAACGGCGGTGAGCGCGGTGTGCACCGGCGTGATGAGCTCACGTCCCCGCCGCGTGCCCGATTGCGCGTTGAACCCGGTATCGACAACGATGGTGCGCGCCTCGTTGCGGATCACCCAGACATAATAGTCGATCGGCATCGAGTGGTCGTGGGCATCGCCGCCGATGAAGTTCTGCGACGCCGGACGGTCGTTGCGGGCGTATTTCAGGGCCAGGATTTCGTATCTGTCGCTCATGCTGCTCTCACTTCAACAATTCATCCCGCCCGCGCGGGAAAACGCGTCCGGCGATCACCCGACCGCCGGACGCAGGATACTACTTCTTCGGCCAGCTCGGCTGCGAAAGCGCCAGGTCTTCCGGGAACACGGTGACCGGAACGCCATCCTGCCACTGGATGACAGTCAGGCTGGCGCCTTCGCGGCGGCCTTTGTCGTCAAAGCTCAGCGTGCCGCCCGGATAATATTCGGCCGGTCCCGCATCGAGTTCGCGCAAGGCATCGCCGAGCGCGGCGCGATCGCGGCTGCAGCTCTTTTCCAGTGCTTCCTTGAAAAGCCAGATATCGCCATAGGTGGATACGGCGTTCTGGGTCATCCATGGTTCGCCGTAGACGGTGTTGAGCCGTTCGATGAGCTCCTCCTGCCCCTTCGTCCCCCAGTTGGCGACCGCCGACATCACGCCTTCCAGCATTTCCGGCGGCATGGTGTTCAGCACCTCCGGCTCGGCGATCGCGATGCCGAAGGAGATCACCGGAACCTGAACCCGGAATTCCTTCATCTTCTCCAGGATCAGCTTGCTGTCCGAAATCACGGTCGGCAGGAAGAACAGCAGGTCCGGGCGCTTCTGGCGCACCTGCTGGACCAGCGAGGTGGCATCAGCCAGCGGCGGGGTGAACACTTCCTCCAGCACCACTTCGAGGCCGACTTCATCGAGCAGGCCACTCGTCATGCGCTCGACGGAGGACAGCGACGCGGCGGTATTGTCGGTGACGATCGCGACCGTCTCGGGCCGCTTGCCGGTCTGTTCCTCGGCGAGGTCCAGAATGATCGGCAGGGCAAGCTGCGCCTGCACGCCGGCCGTCGCCGAGGTCTGGAACACGTTCTTGAAACCGCGATCGGTGATGAGGTCGGAATAGGACAGCGTCAGCATCGGCAGATTGGCCCGCTCCGTCACCTCGGTCACGGCCAGCGTGAACGAACTGAGATAGGCGCCAGTGCCGCCCACCAGTTCCGGATATTCGGCAACCATGCGCTGGGCGGCATTCGTGGCCTTCTCGACGGTATCGCCGGAATCGATCACGACGAGCTCCAACGGGGCGCCGTCCAGGCAGGAGATGCCGCCGGCTTCATTGACGTCCTGCACGGCGAGCTCCGCGCCCATTTTCATGACCGTGCCGGGACGGGCGTAGATGCCCGATGTCGGCGCGATCAGGCCGATCTGGATCGGCTTTTCCTGCGCAAGCGCGGGGATGCCGGCCATCGCGGCCGTGCTTGCCGCAAGGGCAAAAGCGAAACTCTTCTTCAACTGATTAGACATGTTTTCCTCCTCCTTTGTTCAGTTCTGTTTACATTCCGAGATAGGCTTGGCGGATACGGTCATCGGCCATCAGCGTATCGCCGTCTCCTTCCAGAACGATGCGACCGGTTTCGAGCACATAGCCGCGATCGGCAAATTGCAGCGCCTCCGCCACGCGCTGCTCGACAAGCAGGATGGCAAGGCCGAGGTCACGCCTGATCTCCATCAGCTTCTCGAACACGAAGTCCGCTATCGACGGCGCAAGCCCCATGGACGGCTCGTCGAGCATGATCAGCTTGGGCGACGATGCGAGGCCGCGCCCGATGGCGAGCATCTGCTGCTGGCCGCCGGACAGCGTGCCGGCATACTGTCCGGCGCGTTCCTTCAGCACCGGAAACCAGGTATAGATCCGCTCCAGGTTCGTCGCCCATTCGTCCCGTCCGGCCTTGGGCACCGCGCCCATTTCGAGATTTTCCAGAACGGTCATCGAGGGAAACACCTGCCGACCCTCCGGGACATGGGCGATGCCGAGATGCGGCCGCCGCGACGGCTCAAGGCTCGAAATGTCCTCGCCCTCGAAACTCAGCCTGCCGCCGACGGGCGTCAGCGTTCCGGAGATCGCCTTGAACAGCGTCGTCTTGCCCGCGCCGTTCGGCCCGACGACGGAGATGAACTGGCCGGCCTCGATGCTGATCGAAACGTCGTGCAGCACCGGAACACTTGCGGAATAGCCGACGGTGAGTTTCTCAATCTTCAGCATGGGCGCTCCACTTCTTGCCAAGATAGGCCTCGATGACATGAGGGTTCTTGGTGACTTCTTCGGGAGCCCCCTCCATGATCACCTGGCCATGGTCGAGCACCAGGAAGCGGTCGACCAGCTGCACCATCGCCTGCATCGTGTGTTCGATGATCGCCACCGTCATGCCGCTGGCGGAAAGCCGCCGGATCACCGCCACCACCTCGGCGGCCTCGTCGCGGCCGAGCCCGGCAAGCGTCTCGTCGAGAAGCAGGGTGTGCGGCTTGCCAGCAAGGGCGCGGGCCAGCTCCATCAGGCGGAGTTCCTTGGTGGTGAGTTCGCCGGCAAGACGGTCCGCGATCGCCGACAGCCCGACCTGACGCAGGGCATCGTCGGCAACCTCCGCCGCCTCGGCCTCGCTCCCGGCCCGCACATAGGCCCCGGTGCGAACATTGTCGCGCACGGTCATGCGCGTGAACGGACGCATGATCTGGAACGTGCGGCCAACCCCCGCCCGGCACAGGACATGCGGCTTGCTGCGCGCCATGTCATTGCCGTTGACGAAAACCTGGCCGGATGTCGGCGTCTGAAACCCGTTCAGAAGGTTGAAGAGCGTGGTTTTGCCGGCCCCGTTCGGGCCGATGATCCCGAGGATCATGCCACGGCGCACCTGGAAGCTGACATCCTGAACCGCCTTCAGCCCGCCGAAATTCTTCGACATTTTGCGCACGTCGAGAACGATGTCGGAGCCATCGGCAGCCGGCGTGAATTTCCGCGGTTCGACGGCGACCTCGTCCATCGGTTGCGTTTCAGGATGCGTCTCGGGCTCGCCCTTCTTCCGGGCCTTGCCCATCCAGTCGCGCACCTTCCAGAACATCCCCTCCGGCGCAAGCGTGATCAGCACCACGATCGCGACGCCGTAGACGACGCCCTGAATGCCGGGAAGAATGCTGCCGAGTTCGGCATGCAGGATTTCCGCGATCGGTATCAGGAAGCCCGCGCCGATGATCGGGCCCCAGAAGGTGCCGATCCCGCCGAACATCGCGACCGTCAGCGCCTGGGCGGACACCAGCATGCCGAACACGGATTGCGGCGTGATCACCAGAATGACCACGGCATAGAGCGAACCCGCCATCGCCGCGATCGCGCCGCTGACGGCGATGGCCCTCAGCTTCCAGCGCAGCGAGTCGATCCCGGCCGCTTCTGCCGCCGCCTCGTTCTGCTTGATAGCGATCAGCGCCATGCCGAAGCGGGAGGATTCGATCTTGCGCGACAGCAGCACCACGACGATCAGAAACGCCATCGCGATCAGCGTGTAGATACGCCCGTCGGAGAACTGCATGTAGGCAGCAGGATTTTCATGCACGCGCGGCACGCTGACCTCGGGAAAGCCGAGCCAGAGGAAGACGTACATGAAGGCCAGCGGATAGGCGAGCATGCTGAGCGCGAAATAGTGGCCGCGCAGGCGGAAAGTCGGAAAACCGATCAGGACGCCAAGTGCCGCGCCGATGACGCCGGAGGCGAAGAACATCACCCAGGGCGTGATCGACCAGTAGATCTGCGCCAGCACCGTGGCGAAGGCGCCCGCGCCGAAGAACGCGGCATGGCCGAAAGATATCAGCCCGGTATAGCCGCTCAGAATGTTCCAGCTCAGCCCGAAGGTCGCCCAGATCAGGATGAGCGTCAGCATGAGCTGGTAGTAGGAATTGGTCACGAACGCCGCGAGCGCCAGATAGGCGAGCGCCGGAACGATGAAATAGAGGAGAGATTTGCTGCCTGTCTTCATCATCATGTCCGATCCACATTGCGTCCGAACAGGCCCTGCGGGCGAAGCATCACCACCAGCAGGAAGCACACGAAGATGGTCGCGTTCTGAAGCTGAGTCGGCAGCACCAGCGTCGAAAACTGCTGCACAAGACCGATGATCATCCCGCCCCAGAAAGCGCCGATAATGCTGCCGATGCCGCCGAGCACGACGCCGGCATACATGATGATCACATATTCCAGGCCGACGAACGGGCTGAAGGGATAGCTGGTGGCGAGAAGTCCGCCGGCGATCGCGGTGACCGCCGTGCCGATCGCAAAGGCGATGCGGTGCGCCCGGTCGACATCAATGCCCATATAGGTCGCGGCTTCCGCGTTATCGGCGGCAGCCCTCAGTGATTTACCGAGGAAGCTGCGCTGGATGAGCAGCCACAACGCGATGATGACGGCGCTGGAGACCAGCATGGCGAAGATGCGCGACTTGTTGAAGAACAGCATGATCGGCATGCTCTCGCCGAACGGCTCCAGAACCCACGCCTCGCTTGAAAGCGGCGTGCGGATCGAAACCAGATCGGCCCCGACGAGGATCATCGCGCCGTTTTGCAGGATCAGCGCGATGCCGAGCGTCAGGATGAGTTGGGCGTAATGGCCATCGCCCTCCATCTCGATCGACTGCCGACCGGTGACCCGGCGGATCAGGAACCTATGGATCAGCCAGCCGAAGGCATACATGGCAGGCGCTGCGGCAATGACTGAGACATAAGGGCCGAGCCCGCTTCCGAACAGCGCCTGAAAGCCGAGCGCGGTGAACACGAAATAGGCGGCATACATGCCGACCATCATGAAATCGCCTTGGGCGAAATTGATGACCCGCATGATCCCGAAGATCATCGCCAGACCGACGCACATCAGCCCGTAGATCGCGCCGAGCGATACGCCCGTGATCAGGAGCTGGAGAACATTCTCGATGAAGAACTGGAAATCCGTCACGGGACGCCCTCCTCGGCGTTTGCGGCGGCAAGCTTTGCCACAGCGGCAAGGCTCGCGGCGTCATTCGCGACGAGCTGATCGATCGCGCGATCGAGGTCGCTTGCCTGACGATTCCCCAACCGCTCCGTCGCCACTTTCGAAAGCCGTTGGCGCACGAGACCGGGCGATGCCGAACGGATATCGTCCAGCGCTTCCTCGATCACCGCACCAGAGTTCGTCTCGATGCGCACCTTTGCGCCCTGACGGGCGGGAAAGGCGCTGTTGAGCGCGTCGGAAATCGACACACTGGTCATCCCGATCAATTCCGCGATCCTCGGGTCATCGAGCAGCGCATAGTTCGCCTCGGCGATCTCGCCGCGCGCAATCGCCGCCCCCATGCCGAAAAAGATGCTCATCTTGGCCTGCAGCGGCGTTTCAAAAGGCCCGCGATAGTTACAGCCCGGATAGTTGAGCGCGGCATCGTAGGTCGACAGATGGATGGCCTTGATGCTGTCGCCCTCGCCAACCTGTTGCGCTGCGGCCAGCGCCGCCTGGCACGGCGACTGGGCGAAATTGCAGGCCGGCACTTCCTTGTTGAACACCGCCATGATTTCGCATTCGCCCTCGGGATAGAGGACGATTTCGGAGGGCGCCTTCTGGCGGCCGAAGGCGGCGAACAGCCCTGCCACGCCGTCGATGGCGCTCGCCGAGCCCTGCGCGCCGAGCCGGGCCAGCCGAAGGGTCGAGAGCGCGTTGCGCGAGGCGAAGCCCGGATGAAAATACATGTCGTCCGCGCCGCTGTGCGGCCATTCGTTGAGACCGCCGGCGGAATTGATGGCCAACGCCATCGCGTTGACGGTGGTCTCTCTGTCGAGACCGAGAAACAGAGCACCCGCGAGCGTGCCGGAAAGCGGCCCGATCAGCCCGGTCGGACGGAAAAGCCGCGCCATTTCCGGCGTCATCAGCGCCCGGCCGACACGACCGCCGATCTCGTATCCGGCAATCGCCGCATCAAGCGGTCGTGTCGTGAGGTCCGCCGCCTCACCGGCAAGCGCAAACAGCACCGGCCAGATCACTACACCCATATGCGAAAGGCTGCCGGCATGCATGTCCTCGCGCACGAGACCGTGTCCGCGCACCGCATTGGCAAAGGCTGCATCTTCCGCAACAAATCCGCCTGCTTCGCCAACGATGGCGCAATCGCCGCTCCTGCCGGCAGCCAGCGCGAAGGATTGCCGGCTCCAGGGAAGGTCCGCCGATTCAATGGCGCATGACAGGAAGTCTGCGAGGCAGATCGCGGCCTTGGCGCGTGCAGCCTCGGGAAACTCGTTTTTCTCGAAAGCCTGATCGACCAGATCCGTCAATACGGTCCCTGCGGTCATAAAATATTCCCTCCCATTGGGTGTCGACCTCTTCTGTTTCAGCCGGCGTTTTCGGCTCGGGCGCTGGTCACGCCCCCTTGATCGTCATGCCGCAATCCACCTTGAGCGTGACCCCGGTGATGCAGCGGGCTTCGGTTGACGCCAGAAACGCCACCGCGCGGGCGACATCCTCCGGCTCGGCAAGACGTCCGAGCAGCGATTTCGCCGTCCGCTCCTCCCAGCCGCTGTCGGTGATCACGGCGGATGCACCGGGCGTGCGCACCGAACCTGGCGCCACCGCATTAACCCGAATGCCCCTTGGGCCGAGTTCGGCCGCCTGCTGGCGTGTTAGCGCGTCGAGCGCACCTTTGATCGAGGTGTAGACCGAGGCCGTGCCGATCGCGATCGACACCGCGATCGAGGATAGGTTGACGATGCTGGCGTGCTTGCTGTCCTTCAGAAACGGAATCGCCGCCTGGCTCGCCCAGAAGGTTCCCTTGAGGCCGACATCAAGCATGCGCTCGATCTTCTCGGGCGGAAAAACTTCCAGTTCGGCATAATGGAACGCCACGGCATTGTTGACGAGGATATCGAGCCCGCCGTCTTTCGCAAAACCATCGATCGCGGCCATGGTGGCCGCGCGATCAGAGATATCGCAATGCAGCGGCACCAGCCTGCCGCCCTCAGCCTCGTTCGCCATCCGCGACAAGGCTTCTCCGTCGATATCAAGCGCGCCGACGGTCACCCCCCGAGCGACCAGATCGAAGGCGATTGCGCGACCAATTCCGTTCGCGCCGCCGGTTACGACCGCACGCAACCCATCATGCATGAAAGCTCCTCTCATTTGGCGCGGTCTCCCGCCGCGCTTCAGCAATGTCTATCACAAAACTACAATAATACAATATGAAAATCCTGAGACTTTGGATCCGTCTACAGAATTGACCGATGCACCGGTCGACGCCCGATCAGCCGCCGGCCCATCGCACCAATAACGAAATCACATGGGATGAAAGCCCCGCTGCGCTCGGTTCTCCGAATCATTCTCAGCGCGGCGAACCGTCATTGCCGGGCGAGGACGCTTTGCCTCCCCTTTCCATTTTGGACAGCCTTTGCCCGTCATTGACGGCAAGGCCGTGCGCGGGGCCTACAAACGCGGCGACAAGGCTTCGACCCTGCATCTGGTCAACATCTGGGCAGCCGACCAGCGCATGGTCATAGGCCAGCAGCTCGCTTCGGGCCGCAGTGAAGTCAAAGGCGTTCTGCAAGCTCTTTCATGCTTGTCACCACTGGATGGGCTGCATCGTGACGGCTGACGCGCTGCATTGCAGGGCCGACACGGCCTCTGCCATTTTCAAGTCTGCGCCGACTATGCGCTTGCACTCGAGGGGAACCAAACCCGACAGAGCCGAAACCCAACGCGCCGTCATCGTCAAGAAAGGATCATGGGCCCCAGAACCTTTCGATCCTTCGCAAGCTCGCTCTCAACATCATCCGACACCACCCGGACAAGGCGTCCATCCGGCGAAAAATGAAAAAGCCGGATGGGACGATGCCTTCCTAATCTCAAGGATCGCTCATATGCGATAGCCCTGCCCTTGAGGTGGAGATGGCGCGAAAGCGACAGAGAAGGTAAAGTGCGTAAGCCCTGAAAGCCGCAGTCTCTGTGCTGCTCGGAGAGGGTACACCCTCCCTGCCCCTTTCGGGGCATCTCTCTAAAGGGGAGAGATTATGGGGCCGGACCGACGCGCGGCGCATCGCCGGCGCGCTGCCATCCGACGTTGCTACCCCAGCGCCACGAACAAATCATGCGCGGCCTTCATGTCCTCGAACCGCTTGGCGCGGCGGGCGGCGGCTTCGGCGTCTTCGCCCCAGTGCTCGATGGTCCAGTCCTCTTCCAGATTGGCGAGCGCCCAGGCCTCGTCCAGCGTCAAGCGGCGGCGCGCCAGCGCGAGCGTCACAAGGGCCGAGCCGGTGAGCGTGGTCATGACGTGGAGGCTGCCGAGCGCAAAGGGCGCGCGGTGACGGTCGAGCTCGCTACGGAAAGCCGAAACGCTTTCAGAGGGTTGCTCGGAAAACATGATCCCTTCCACGAGCACGAAACGCGCGCCGAATTCCTCCGCCATCCAGTCGAGCACCGGGTCCCAACGCTCCGCCTGACGGGCCACAAGCTCTTCAGGGCTTTCAGCGCGGTAGAACAGCATGTCGTTGCCGGCATAGGCGATGATTTCCTCGAACACCGCATCGGCATTCTGCGTCACGCCGTCGATCACCGTATTGGCAAGCCGCGTGACCGGCATTTTCGCCGGATCGATCACCTTTTCCTGCGCCTGCCATTCGGCACGCACCATTTCGGCCGCGTCTGCCGTCGGCAGGATCAGCGGATTGCGGCCGGGCGACTTCACCCCACGGCCATCGAGCTTGATCGCAAACCCATCGCCGTCCCGTTCGACGGTGGCGGTCTGATAGAATTTCTTCGGCAGTTCGGCGCGCATCAGTTCCTGCGAGCGGCGGATCGGATCGGTCTCGGTCATTGGGCGGTCTTCAGCACGAGTTTGAGGATATCGTCGGGGCTTTCGGCAATCGCGGAGGCGCCCGAAGTGGTCAGGTCCGTGGTTGCGCCATAGCCCCACGAGACGCCGATCGCATCGGCGCCTGCGGAGCGGGACATCTGCATGTCGTAGACGGAATCGCCGATCACCACGGTTTCGGCCGGCTCGATGCCGGTCTCCACGCAGCATTCCAGCACCATCGCCGGGTGCGGCTTGGAGGGGCAGTCGTCGGCGGTGCGCGACACCACGAACTTGCTGGCATAGCCATGCAGATCAAGCATGTGATCGAGTCCGCGCCGCGATTTTCCGGTCACGGCCCCGATCAGGAGATCATCCTGCAGGAAAAGCTGCTCCAGCATCGGCGCGATGCCCTCGAACAGCCGCTCCTGCATGGCCGGATCGGCGCGCACGATGGCAAACAGCGAGCGGTAATAGGCCATCATCTCGCGGCATTCCTCGTCCGGTCCCTCGCGACCGAGCAGCAGCGACATCGAGACATCGAGCGTCAGCCCGACAGTGGCGCGGGTCTTCTCGATGGCCGGAACGGGGTAGCCGAAATGGGTGAAGGTGCGCGCCATCGATTCCTGGATGATGGCGATCGTATCCACCAGCGTGCCGTCGCAATCGAACAATACAAGTTTCATGTTATTCCTTGTCGAGATCCTCGCGGTCGGCATCGAAGCCGAGCAGGTTCCAGCTTTGCACCATGTGCGGCGGCAGCGGCGCGGTGACCTTCAGCCGGCCGCCATCGGGATGGGGCACATCGATATGGCGGGCATGAAGGTGAAGCCGCTTCTGGATGCCGCCCGGAAACTCCCAATTGGGATCGTCATCGAAATATTTCGGATCGCCGATGATCGGGTGACCGATGTGATGGGCGTGGACGCGCAGCTGATGGGTGCGCCCGGTATAGGGCTCCATTTCCAGCCAGGCGAGATTGTGGGCCGCGGTATCGACCACGCGGTAGTAGGAAACGGCATGGTCTGCGTCCGGCTCGCCGTGCTTCGCGATCCGCATCCGGTCTCCATCCGGTGTCTGTTCCTTGACCAGCCAGGTGGAGATCTTATCCTCGCGCTTGCGCGGCACGCCCTTGACCAGCGACCAGTAGGTCTTCTTGGTCGTGCGCTGACGGAAGGCCTCCGTCAACGATTGCGCGGCCCGGCGCGAGCGGGCAACCACCAGCACGCCGGAGGTATCGCGGTCGAGGCGGTGGACAAGACGCGGTTTCTCGCCCTTCTTGTTGGTCCATGCCTCCAGCATCTTGTCGATATGCCGGACCACGCCGGAGCCGCCCTGCACCGCGAGGCCGGCCGGCTTGTTGAGCACGAACACCCGCTCATCCTCATGCAGCAGCATGCGCGACAGCAGATCGCCGTCCGATGAGTGCTTGAGGTCCCTGCCCGGGATCGGCCCGGATTTCTTCGGGTCGACATTCATCGGAGGAATGCGGATCATCTGACCGGGCTCGACGCGGGTATCGGTTTTCACCCGCCCGCCATCAACGCGGATCTGCCCGGAGCGCAGCAGCTTCTGCAGCGCGCCGAAACCGAGGCCCGGATAATGCTGCTTGAACCAGCGGTCGAGCCGCATGCCCGCCTCGTCCTGATCCACCTTGATATGTTCGATGCCTGCCATTTGAAAAACCTTTACGCTCAAGCGCAGGCTTCTATCGCATCGGGAGACGTAATGAAATGGGCTAAAATACCATTCGACCGATCATGAGGCCTGCGAACACGGCGATCAGCCCCAATGCGACGCTTGCGCCGATATAGAGAGCGGCCGGCAGGTAATCGCCGCGTTCGATCATGTTCATCGCATCCAGCGAGAAGGAAGAGAACGTCGTAAAGCCGCCAAGAAAACCGGTGACGAGGAACATGCGCATCTCCGCAGACTGGTTCAGGAGGCGCGCCACCGCCTCCACCAGAAGCCCGATCAGAAGCGAGCCCAGCACGTTGACGATAAACGTGCCCCACGGAAAACCGTGTCCGAAAAAGCGAATGGCAAAAACGCCGACGAGGTAGCGGCCGCTGGCACCAAGACCGCCGCCGATGGCGACGATCAGCGCATGGTTGAGCATTTGCGGCAAACGACTACCCCCGTTTCAGCCTATTCCGCCGCCACCATGGCAAGCTTCTTCTCGCGGTTTTCACGCAAGCGGGCGAAGTCTTCGCCGGCGTGATGCGAGGAACGCGTCAGCGGGCTTGCGGACACCATCAGGAAGCCCTTCGTATAGGCGACCGTCTCATAGGACTTGAACTCGTCCGGCGTCACGAAATTCACCACGCGGTGATGCTTGCGTGTCGGCTGCAGATACTGGCCGATGGTCAGAAAGTCGACATCGGCAGTGCGCAGGTCGTCCATCAGCTGGAGCACTTCGTTGCGCTCCTCACCGAGCCCGACCATGATGCCGGACTTGGTGAACATGTTCGGATCGAGCTCCTTGACCCGCTGCAAAAGCCGGATCGAATGGAAGTAGCGCGCGCCGGGACGCACCGTCAGATAGTTCGACGGCACGGTTTCCAGATTGTGGTTGAACACGTCCGGTTTCGCGGCCACCACGCGCTCCAGCGCGCCGGGCTTGCGCAGGAAATCCGGCGTCAGCACCTCGATCGTCGTTGCAGGCGAGGCAGCGCGGATGGCGAAGATCACCTTCTCGAAATGCTCGGCGCCGCCATCAGCCAGATCATCGCGGTCGACCGAGGTGATCACGACATGCATCAGCCCCATCTGGGCGACGGCCTTGCCGATATTTTCCGGCTCGTTCGGATCGAGCGCGCCGGGCTTGCCGGTCGCGACATTGCAGAAGGCGCAGGCGCGGGTGCAGATCTCGCCCATGATCATGAACGAGGCGTGCTTCTTGTCCCAGCACTCGCCGATATTCGGACAACCGGCTTCCTCGCAGACCGTGACGAGCTTGTTCTCCTTCACGATGCCGCGGGTTTCCTGATAGCCGCGCGAGACCGGCGCCTTTACGCGGATCCAGTCCGGCTTGCGCAGCACTTCGGTATCGGGCCTGTGGGCCTTTTCGGGATGGCGCACGCGCTTTTGTGCGTCACTTGTCGTATCGAGAAGCGTAACCATCTGTTCGTCCTTGACCGCCGGCGGGCCTCTCCGGCCCGGTCGACTTCGTTTTTCGTTAGACCGGATTCGTGGTGTTCGAACCCGGTCTATCTTGTTCTTGCGGCATTTTCGCGAATGTCAGGATTTCACCCGACAGCGAAATGCTCTAGCGCCGGATCAGACGTCCGACGAAAATCAGAATGACCGCGCCGATAAAGCCGGCGATCAGATAGCCCAGCCATCCGCCAAGGGCGATGCCGAACACGCCCAGAATTGCGTTGGCGACAATGGCACCGACAATGCCGAGGATGATGTTCATGAGGATGCCCATTTCGGACTTCATGAACTTCTCGGCGAGCCATCCAGCGATACCGCCGATGATGATGGCGGCAATCCAGCCTACACCCTGTTCTTCCATGTAATGCGTCTCCCTTTTTTGCTAGACGTCAAAGCAGGTTCTCTCGTTCCCGCTAACGATAACATAGAGGAATCATGCGTTAAGTACACGGCCATATGCGTCGAGCACGCTTTCCTTCATCATTTCCGAAAGCGTCGGGTGCGGGAAGATCGTGTGCATCAGCTCTTCCTCGGTGGTCTCCAGGTTCATGGCGACCACGAAGCCCTCGATCAGTTCGGTGACCTCCGCGCCGACCATATGGGCGCCCAGCAGCTCGCCGGTCTTCTTGTCGAACACGGTCTTGACCATGCCCTGGTCCTCGCCGAGCGCTACCGCCTTGCCGTTGGCAACAAAGTTGAAGCGGCCGACGCGGACCTCATGGCCGGCTTCCTTGGCCTTGGCTTCGGTGAGGCCGACAGAGGCCACCTGCGGATTGCAGTAGGTGCAGCCGGGAACCTTCAGCTTGTCCAGCGGATGGACGTTCTTTTCACCGGCGATCTTCTCGACGCAGATTACAGCCTCATGCTCGGCCTTGTGGGCGAGCATTGGCGGGCCTGCGACATCGCCGATCGCGTAGATGCCCTCGACATTGGTCTTGCAGTAGTCGTCGATGACGATGCAGCCGCGATCCGTCTTGATGCCGAGCTTTTCCAGCCCGATATTTTCGATATTGCCCTGAACGCCGACAGCCGAAATCATCTGATCGGCGGTGATCTTCTCGACCTTGCCATCCTTGGTCTCGACATGCGCGGTGATATTGTCCCCGCCCTTTTCGACCTTGGAAACCTTCGCTTCGAGCATGATCTTGATGCCGCGCTTTTCCAGCCGCTTCTGGGCAAACTTGGCGATCTCGTTGTCCTCGACAGGCATTACCTGCTTCATCACCTCGACCACCGTCACCTCCACGCCGAGCGAGCGGTAGAAGGAGGCGAATTCGATCCCGATCGCGCCCGAGCCCATGACCAGCAGCGACTTCGGCATCTTGGCGGGCTTCAGCGCATCGAAATAGGTCCAGATCAGCTTGCCGTCCGGCTCGATGCCCGGCAGCGCGCGCGGCCTGGCGCCGGTCGCGACGATGATGTGCTTGGCGTTATAGGTGCCGGGCCCCTTGGCGCCCTTCGGCGTCGGCGCCTGCGGCTCAACGACCTTCTTCTTGACCTCGGAGACGGTGACCTCGCCGGGCTTCGACAGCGTCGCCTCGCCCCAGATGATGTCGACCTTGTTCTTCTTCATGAGATAGATCACGCCGGCGTTCATCCGCTCGGCAATGCCGCGCGAGCGCTTCACGATCGCATCAAGATCGGCCTTGACCTGACCTTCGATAACGAGCCCGTATTCGTTGGCGTGATTGGTATTGTCGAACACCTCGGCGGATCTGAGCAGCGCCTTGGTCGGGATGCAGCCCCAGTTGGAGCAGATACCGGCCATGTGTTCGCGCTCGACGACGGCAGTCTTCAGGCCGAGCTGGGCGGCGCGGATGGCGGCGATATAGCCGCCGGGGCCGGCGCCGATGACGAGGACATCGTAGGTCTCAGACACGGTGTTCATCTCCTTTAAGGGGAGCCGGACGTTGCCCGCCCGGCCCGCTTGAGGGATGCCGCCGCAGCTACTGTTTCAGCATCCCGTAGATTTCGTCCTTCAGAACCATCCGGCGCTTGCGCATTTCTTCCATATGCGCGTCATCGGTCGGTTCGATGTTTTCCTCCGCGCGGTGGATGGCGCGGTTTACCTCGTGATAGTCGTCGAAGAGCTTTGCAAAATGGGCATCCTCGACCTTCAATTCGTGAATCCGGTCGGCGAATTCCGGGAATTCATCGGCCAGTTCGTGCGGGGTGTTCGACATGGATATCTCCTCTGTTGTGGTTGATATCCACCCTATCCGCGCTTCGTGTTCACTCCTTGATATTAATCAAAAAAATCACAGACCGAGCATCATCCTGACGATCGGCTCGAGACCGCGGCCGATGGCGCGGGTGTTCTCGGCATCAAGATGGACGCCGTCCACCGGGCTCGCGCTTGCGACCGAGGCCGCGTCGTAGAAACCGCAACCCAGTTCGTCGGCCAGTTCGCTGTAGAAAGTCGAAAGCATCTGCGACTGTTCGACCACGCCCTTCAGAAAGCCCATGCCGGTATCGTTGGCCGTGGGCACGGCATGCGGCGGCGCAACCACCAAAATATCCGGCGCGGCATGATCGAACGGATAGGGATGCGACCGTACGATCTCGATCAGCCGCTTCATGCCGTTTCTGGCCGCCAACGCCCCGCCGCCCGTCCACGGCTTCAGATCGTTGGTGCCGAGCATGATGATGACCAGATCGAGCGGCGTGTGGCTGGCAAGCAGCGTCGGCAGTATTCGCGCGCCGTTGCGGTCCGCCGCCGCCGTGTGATCGTCAAAGGCCGTGGTGCGGCCGCCCAGCGCCTCGGGGAGAACGTGGACGCCCTCCCCCAGAGCCTTCTGCAGCACCATCGGCCAGCGGTCCTCATGCGCATGCCGCTGCTCTCCATTCGGGTCATGTCCGAAGGTCAGCGAATCGCCATAGCAAAGAACCGTCTTCATCGGACCGCCCTCAGACCAGCATCGACATCGGGTTTTCGATGTAGCCCTTGAACGCGGCCAGAACCTCGGCCGCCAGAGCGCCATCGACGCAACGGTGGTCGGTGGAAAGCGTGACCGACATCACGGTCGCGATCGCGAGTTCGTCGTTCTTGACCACCGGACGCTTTTCGCCCGCGCCGATCGCCAGGATCGAGGCGTGCGGCGGGTTGATGACGGCGGCGAAGTCCTTGACGCCCATCATGCCCATGTTCGAAACGGCCGTCGTTCCGCCCTGATATTCGGCGGGCTTCAGCTTCTTGTCGCGCGCACGATTGCCCAGATCCTTCATCTCGTTGGAGATGACCGAGAGCGGCTTTTCCTCCGCCCGGCGTACGATCGGGGTGATCAGGCCGCCCGGGATCGACACGGCGACGCCGACATCGACATGCTTGTGGACGACCATGTTGCTTTCGGTCCAGGAGACGTTGGCGGTCGGCACGTCGCGCAGAGCCAGCGCCATGGCCTTGATGACCATATCGTTGACGGAGAGCTTGTAGGCCGGCTTGTCGTCCTTGACGGGCGCTGCCTTGTTAAGCTGGCTCCTGAGCGCCAAAAGCGCATCGAGCTCGCAATCGATCGTGACATAGAAATGCGGCACGGTCTGCTTGGATTCGACCAGACGCTTGGCGATCGTCTTGCGCATGCCGTCATGCGGCACGAGCTCGTAGGAGCCTTCTTCGAACAGCTTGAGAACGGCCTCTTCGGAGGTCGCCTTCGGCATGGGAGCGGGGGCAGCTTCTTCCTTCGCGGCTTCCGGCGTGGCGGCAGCCTTGCCGACGCCTTCGCTCTCAGCCTTCTCGATATCGCGCTTGACGATTCGGCCATGCGGGCCGGAACCGGAAAGCTGCGCGAGATCGAGCCCCGCTTCATTGGCCAGACGCCGGGCAAGCGGCGAGGCGAAGATGCGCTCGCCATCAGCCTTGGGCGCTGCTGGCGCCTTGGGCTCGGGAACCGGCGTATCGGAAGACGGAATGCCGCCCTTGGCGACCTTTTCGGCCGTTTCGTCGGAGGACGATTTCTCGGCCTTGGTCTCTTCCTTCGGCTTGTCTTCCTTGGGAGCCTGCTTCGCAGGCGCATCGCCGCCTTCGGCCGCCTTGGCGGCTTCGGCAGCGTCCTCGCCGTCTTCGGCAAGGATCGCGATCAGGGCGTTGACCGCGACGCCGTCCGTGCCTTCCGGCACGACGATCTTGGCAACAGTTCCCTCATCGACGGCTTCGACTTCCATCGTCGCCTTGTCGGTTTCGATCTCGGCAATCACATCACCGGCCGAAACGCTGTCGCCTTCCTTGACCAGCCACTTGGAAAGATTGCCCTCTTCCATGGTCGGCGAAAGCGCCGGCATCGTAATCTTGATGGGCATCTTGACGCTCCCTTACTTGTAGCAGACGGCCTTGACCGCATCGATGACTTCACCGACGTTCGGCAGGGCGAGCTTTTCGAGGTTGGCGGCGTATGGCATCGGAACATCCTTGCCGGCGATCGTCATGATCGGTGCATCGAGATAATCGAATGCCTGCTGCATGACGCGGGTCGCGATCTCGGTGCCCACGGAGGACTGCGGGAAGCCTTCCTCGACGGTGACCAGACGCCCGGTTTTCTTCACCGATTCGATGACGGTCGGCAGGTCCATCGGACGGATGGTGCGCAGGTCGATGATCTCGACGTCGATGCCTTCTTCCTCAAGCTTGGCCGCCGCTTCCACCGCATAGGTCATGCCGATGCCGAAGGAAACGATCGTTGCGTCCTTGCCGGTCTTGTGGATGCGGGCCTTGCCGATCGGCAGCACGAAATCATCGAGCTTCGGCACATCAAACTTATGGCCGTAGAGGATTTCGTTTTCGAGGAAGATTACCGGATTGGGATCGCGGATCGCCGCCTTCAGCAGGCCTTTGGCGTCGGCGGCCGTATAGGGCATGACGACCTTGAGACCCGGAATATGGCTGTACCACGAGGCGTAGCATTGCGAGTGCTGAGCCGCCACGCGGGCCGCCGCGCCATTCGGACCGCGGAACACGATCGAACTCTCCATCTGCCCGCCGGACATATAGTGCGTCTTGGCGGCGGAGTTGATGATCTGGTCCATCGCCTGCATGGCGAAGTTGAAGGTCATGAACTCGACGATCGGCTTGAGGCCGGCAAGCGCAGCACCCACGGCAACGCCGGTGAAGCCGTGCTCGGTGATCGGGGTATCGACCACGCGCTTGGCGCCGAATTCCTGCAGCAGGCCCTGTGTGATCTTGTAGGCGCCCTGATATTCGGCGACTTCCTCGCCCATGACGAAGACATCGCCATCGGCGCGCATCTCCTCGGCCATGGCATCGCGCAGCGCTTCGCGCACTGTGGTCGAAACCATTTCCGTGCCTTCCGGAATATCCGGATCGGAGGCCACCTCGACGGCCTTCGGTTCAGCCGGAGCGTTGGACGCAGAAGCCTGCGGTTTTTCTTCCTGCTCGACCTCGGGGGCCTTTTCGGACTGTTTCGGCTGCTCGGCGGCATCCGCCTTGCCGATATCGTCGGCGCTTTCGCCTTCTTCCAGCAGAACGGCGATCGGGGTGTTGACCTTGACGCCCTCGGCGCCTTCCTCGACCAGGATCTTGCCGATCGTGCCCTCGTCCACGGCTTCGACTTCCATCGTCGCCTTGTCGGTCTCGATCTCGGCGATCACGTCACCGGCGGCGACGCTGTCGCCTTCTTTCTTGAGCCACTTTGTAAGGTTGCCCTCTTCCATCGTCGGGGAGAGTGCCGGCATGAGAATATTGGTAGGCATGGTATCCCTCCCCGTCTTAGCGCAGGATGTCGGTGTAGAGCTCGGACGCATCCGGCTCCGGATCGGTCTGGGCGAAATCGGCGGCGTCGGAGATGACCGAACGCACGTCCTTGTCGATCGCCTTCAACTCGTCTTCCGTTGCCCACTTCTTGTCCAGAAGCCGCTTCCTGACCTGCTCGATCGGGTCGTGCTCGGCGCGCATCTTCTGGACCTCGTCCTTGGAGCGGTATTTCGCCGGGTCCGACATCGAGTGGCCGCGATAGCGGTAGGTCATCATCTCAAGGATGAACGGGCCATTGCCCTCGCGCGCGAAGCTTTCAGCTTCTTCCGCTGCTGCCTTCACGGCGCGGACATCCATGCCGTCGACCTGCTTGCCGGGAATGTTGAACGAGGCGCCGCGCTTGGAGAAATCGGTCTCGGCCGAGGAGCGCGAAACGGAGGTGCCCATGGCATAGCGGTTGTTTTCGACAACATAGACCACCGGCAGCTTCCAAAGCTCCGCCATGTTGAAGCTTTCATAGACCTGGCCCTGATTGGCCGCGCCATCGCCGTAATAGACAACGGCGACATGGTCGTTCTCGCGATAGCGGTTGGCAAACGCGAGACCGGTTCCGAGCGGAACCTGCGCGCCGACGATGCCGTGGCCGCCGTAAAACGCCTTCTCCTTGGAGAACATGTGCATCGAGCCGCCCTTGCCCTTGGAATAGCCCGAGCGGCGGCCGGTCAGCTCGGCCATCACGCCGCGCGCTTCCATGCCGGTGGCCAGCATATGGCCGTGGTCGCGGTAGCTGGTGATGATCTGGTCGCCATCTTTCAGCGCCATCTGCATACCGACGACGACAGCTTCCTGACCGATATAGAGGTGACAGAAACCGCCGATGAAGCCCATACCATAAAGCTGGCCGGCCTTTTCCTCGAAACGGCGGATCATCAGCATCTCACGCAGAGCATGCATTTCCTGATCACGGTCGAATTCCGTGATCCGTTTGTTATCTTCTTTTTTGGGTGATTTCCGTGAAGCGGACGCTTGGGACGCCATCAGGGTCTCCTTCGTTAAGGAAAGACGTGGAATTGGCAGTCACATTAAGCGCTTTTGTGCGACACGGCAATGCTAGATTTAGCACAACATGTTCCGCATCAAATCACTGTAATTACTTATTAAAAGTGCTATTAACTTGATTTCAGTTTATTGGAGATTTCGCTCGAAAATCACGATCTCGTTGGGTTTCAGCAGGTTCAGCGCGTATCGTGCCTGCTCATCGAGCGCATCCTTCATCAGCGAGCCATCGGAGAGCATCTTGACGTGCTTTTCCATGGCCTCGCGTTCAGCCACGAGCTTTTCCAGCTTGCGCTCGTTCAGCGCCTTGTGGGCGGCAAACCGCTCGCCGGCGATCAGACCGTAATCGCCATGGATCGAGTGATAGATGAAATAGCTCATGAAGCAGACGGTGATCGCGGGTACGATCAGGCGGCCGTAAAACCGGGATTTATGATGTCGGGTCCACATGAAGCTGTCCGGAAAGCTACGCAATACAATGGATTCACACTAACGCGTGAACCTTAACCAAGGCTAAACCGGAGGCTGGCGGGATGGGACGAAATGCGGTTTCCCACTACAGAAGTCGAAGGCCGACGTCGCCAATTCGGTGCTGCTCATGGGCAATCAGACGCTTGCTCAAAAAAGCGCCTCAACTTCGTTCGACGCCAGTTTCGCTTGAGAAACTGGCCGCCAACAATCTCCCCCCTTGAGGGGGAGATGTCGCGAAGCGACAGAGAGGGGTAAAGGGCGTAAGCCCTACAAGCCGCACATTCCAAATTCGCAGAGAGGGTTCACCCCTCTCTGCCCCTGTCGGGGCATCTCCCCCTCAAGGGGGGAGATTGATTGGGGGCTATGCGGCCGCGCCCCCGAAAATATCAACCCTTCAGGATCGACCGCCCTGCATAAACGGCCTGACTGCCGAGCTCTTCCTCGATACGGATGAGCTGGTTGTATTTGGCCAGACGATCCGAACGCGACAGCGAGCCGGTCTTGATCTGACCGCAATTGGTGGCGACCGCGAGGTCGGCGATGGTGGCGTCCTCGGTCTCGCCCGAGCGGTGCGACATGACCGAGGTGTAGCCGGCCTTGTGGGCGGTCTCGACGGCGTCGAGCGTTTCGGTGAGCGAGCCGATCTGGTTGACCTTGACGAGCAGCGAATTCCCGACGCCCATCTTGATGCCGTCCTTCAGGCGCTTGGTGTTGGTGACGAACAGGTCATCGCCGACGAGCTGGCACTTGTCGCCGATCAGCGACGTCAGTTCCTTCCAGCCGTCCCAATCGTCTTCTGCAAGGCCGTCCTCGATCGAGAAGATCGGGTATTTGCCGATGAGGTCTGCGAGATAGGCGGCCATTTCGCCGGAATCGAGCGTCTTGCCCTCGCCTTCCATCACGTATTTGCCGCCCTTGTAGAATTCGGTCGAGGCGGCGTCCATGGCGAGATACACGTCTTCGCCCGGCTTGTAGCCGGCCTTTTCGATCGACTTCATGATGATGTCGAGCGCCGAGGTGGTGCTCGGAAGCGCCGGCGCGAAGCCGCCCTCATCGCCGATCGCGGTGTTGTAACCGCCGGCGGACAGTTCCTTCTTCAGCGTGTGGAAGATTTCCGAACCCGTGCGCACCGCGTCGCGCAGCGTATCGGCGCCGATCGGCATGATCATGAATTCCTGGAAGTCGATCGGGTTGTCGGCATGCTCGCCGCCATTGATGATGTTCATCATCGGAACCGGCAGAGAATGGGCAAATACGCCGCCCACATAGCGGTAGAGCGGCAGGCCGCAGGCCGTCGCCGCAGCCTTGGCGGTGGCGAGCGATACGCCGAGGATCGCATTGGCGCCGAGGCGGCCCTTGTTGGAGGTGCCGTCAAGCTCGATCATGGTCTGATCGATTTCCATCTGGTTTTCGGCATCGAGACCGACAACCGCCTCGAGGATTTCGTTGTTGACGGCATCGACCGCCTTTTCAACGCCCTTGCCGAGATAGCGTTCGCCGCCATCGCGCAGCTCCACGGCCTCGTGGGCGCCGGTGGAAGCGCCGGAGGGAACGGCGGCGCGGCCGATCGTGCCGTCTTCCAGATACACATCGACCTCGACCGTGGGGTTGCCACGGCTGTCGAGGATTTCACGGGCGAGAATGTCGGTGATTGTCGTCATGTCTGTCTACCTGTCGACCTTGCTACAAGAAATTGAAACGACCGCGTCGAAGCGCTGGAGTTTTGCGAGGGTCCGCCCCTTGGGCAGGCGGATCGCGTCGCTGGAATTCTGCTTAATGCAGTTCGTGCGCCAGCACTATGACGAATGAATGATTTTGGCGATCAAGCCACGCATATTTGCGGCGCGATCACCCGATTTCGAAAGAACTTACCTTCCCTTGGCAATGGCGTCAAAAGCCAGCAGCTTGTCCAAAAGCCGCGGCATGTCATCGAGCGGCACCATGTTCGGGCCATCGGACGGCGCATTGTCCGGGTCCTCATGGGTCTCGATGAAAACGCCGGCCACGCCGACGGCGACCGCTGCGCGCGCCAGCGTTTCGACGAATTCGCGCTGTCCGCCGGTGGAACCGCCCTGCCCGCCCGGCTGCTGCACCGAATGGGTGGCGTCGAAGATCACCGGCGCGCCGGTGGACGCCATGATCGGCAACGCGCGCATGTCGGAAACCAGCGTGTTGTAGCCGAAGGAGACGCCGCGCTCGCACAGCAGAACATTGTCATTGCCGCTGTCGACGATCTTGGCGAGCACGTTCTTCATGTCCCAGGGCGCCAGGAACTGGCCCTTCTTGACGTTGATAACGCGCCCGGTCTTGGCGGCGGCGACCAGAAGATCGGTCTGGCGCGACAGGAAGGCCGGGATCTGCAGAACGTCGACGACGGTCGCCACCTCGGCGCATTGCTCCTCGGTGTGAATGTCGGTCAAAACCGGAAAGCCGAATTCCTTCTTCAGGTCGGCGAAGACCTCAAGCGACTTATCAAGCCCCATGCCGCGCGTCGCCTTGAGCGATGTGCGGTTGGCCTTGTCGAAAGAGGATTTGTAGACCAGCGCGATCCCGGCTTCATCGCAGATTTCGGCAAGCTTTCCAGCCATCATGAAGGCATGATCGCGGCTTTCCATCTGGCACGGTCCGGCGATCAGCGAAAGCCTTCCGGCATTGCTGAAGCTGACGGCGCGCGCGCCTTCGCCGGCGGTAACGGTTCGGTCGGTCATTCTAGTTTTCCCTGAACATGAAGGTCACGCCCTGCCCGGGCGCTGGCGGCACAGCGATGCTGTCGCCGGCCTGCCGTGAGGCGATGTCGTTGGTTTTCAGAATATCGGCAAGGTTTTCCAGATCGGCCACCTCAAACACCACGGCGGCAGATTCAAGCCCGCGCCCCGCGCCGGAGCGCGCGATGCCGTGCTGCTGTTCGATATGGTCGTGGGAAAACACCGAGAACTTCGCCGTCAGCGCGTCGGTGGTGAAACCGTCGGGGTGGATATCGGCCTCGCCGGCGCGGGTGAGCGTCTGCAGCAGCGGCTCGTATTCCATCGGGTAGTCGGCGCCGAGCAGAACTCCCGAAATGCCGGTCACGCCGTTCTGATGGCCCATGAGGGTTTCATCGGGGGCAAGCGCCTGCAGGCGTTCGCAGGTGAAGAAGAACAGATCCGGCGCGCGCAGATCGGCGGCGAAAGCGAGCCGGAAGCCGGCAACCGCTTCCGTTCCGTCGGCAAGCTTGTATGGCCGGGAGAAGCTGAAAAGATCGCCGATCCCAAGTCCGGCTTCAGCGAAATCCGCATGATCGGCTTCCGCATCCTCGCTCCTGAAGACGATGGCGGAGAGCCCGTCATCGCCGTTGCGAAAGCGAAAGGCGCGGTCGCGGCGGACGAATTCAGCTTTCGCGATATTCTGATCGTAGATCTGCTGGTCGGCGATCGCGATCGGTTCCAGATAGGTCGAATCGGCGAAATAGACGCAGGCATTTTCCGTACCGAACGGATGCCGCGCCTCCGGCGCCACGGCGAAACCGAGCGCGGAAAGCCTGAGCCGCGCGGTCGCGAGATCGACGACCGGCAGAACCAGATGATCAAGAGGACGGTGGGAAAGAGACATGGCCCCTCCTTTTCGGCGCTCTTGATGGCACAGAAACGCCCGCGCCTCAAGAAGGAGCGCACGGGCTTGCGCGAAGACCTACCAGACGTAGCGCAGTTTCGCCGAGGCGATCAGCGCCGAATAGCTCTCGCCCCATTCGCCATAGGCGCCAAGGCTGAGATCGGCCTGGCTGGTCAACTGAATTCTCGCTGCGACATTGGCGGCGACCGCGCTGCCGGTCGGCGCATTGCTGGAGATCGAGAAGCCGTATCCCGGCACTGCCAGGAAACTGGCGCTGGCATCGCCGCCCCCACCATAGCGGTAGAGATAGGAAACGCGGCCATTGAGCGCGAACCGGCGCGCAATGTCGCCGGCGGCGGTGTCGAAACCGAGCCCCGCCTCGACAGTGCCGCGAAACAGGCCGACATCGGAATAGGCAAGCGCGGCATTGCCATAGCCCGCTTCGACCTCTTCCTGATAGTCCGGCGCGTGGGTGTAGACCGCGCTTGCCCCCACGAAGGGCATCAGCGCGACGCCGTTCTGGACGATGCGCCCGCCCGCCTCGATCCGCCCGCCGACGGTTGTCGCAGAATAGGAGCCGCGCAACTGGTCGACGGCATCCCCGAAGGCGACCGTGCGTTTGGTATCGATGCTGTCGACGCCGCTGCCGAGCGCAGCGGTCGCATAAAACCCTTCCTTGGACTGGGTGACGCCGTTGATGGCGGCGTGGAAGCTCTGCGAATCCGCCTTGCCGTCCTGATCCGTCTGCTTGTAGGTCGAGCTGCCGCCGCCGAACACGATGCCGATCGCGTTGGCATCGTCCAGCCGCGCCAGATAGCCGCCCTCGATCATGCTGCTGTCGATATCGGCGCCGGAATTGCCGGCCTGCGCGTTGCCGTCGACGCTCGAACTGCCGCCATTATATTCGAGCCAGCCGGTATTGACCGGGTTGAGCGCGGCGTAAATCCCCTTGCGGCGCGCCGCGGACCAGTCCCAGCGCGGATCGCCGGCCGCGCCCGCATAGCCGTCATAGCCGCCGACTGCCCAGTAGGCGAGACCCGATGTCGCCGCCGGCGCGTTCTGCACGGCGTCCTCATCGGCATCCTTTTCGATGGGACGCCAGCCGGCGAGCAAGCGGTTGGGGTTGGAGGAGCGGCGCAGGAAATTGTCCATACCGAGCGTCGCCGTCATCGTCGCGTTGATACCGAGTTCGCCGCCGAGCGTCGTCATCGCCGCCTCATAGGCGCGGCCCGATTGCAGCATGCCGGCCGCAAGCGTCCCCTGCAGCGGAACGCCATCGTTGAACGCGCTGACCAGCGCCGTGTTGACGCCTTGGCCGAGCGCGGAGAAGTTGAAATTGCCGCCGACATAGGCAAGGCCGAGCTTCAGCGCATTGTCCTCGTCGGTGATCGTCCCGCGGAACTGGGAGGGGAGCGAATCAAGCGAGGGATCGTAGGTGCCGGTCAGGTTACCGGCCTGAAGCAGCGTATATTCCTTCTTCAGCACCCCGCCCTGATCGAAGTCGAGATCGATCGCGGTGTCGTCGAAGGCGACGGTGCCGGTTACGATCGCCGGTTCCTGATTGATCGTGATCACCGCGACATAGGTGGCGTCGGGATCGAAATCGAGATCGCCGTCGACGGTGATCGATCCCTGGCTGTCGCCGGCGCGGAACGTGCCGCCGGTGCTCACATGGGTATCGCCGATCACGCCGGAACCGCCAAGCGTCGCGCCGGAGGCTACTTCGGCGGTCGCGCCGCGCAGGTCGGCATCGATGTCGAGCGTGCCGCCGGCCGCTTCAAGCGAACCGGTGAAATCCGCGCTGTCGGTGGAAAGGTTGAGCTCGCCCGGCCCCTTCTGAACCAGAGCGCCGGAGCCGCTCAGCGCGCCGCGGAATTCGATGTCGTCGGAGCGGGCAAAGCTCAGAGTACCGCCGGAATCCACCGCGACATCGCCGCCGAGCGTTCCCGTCGTGCCGCCGGCGCCCACCTGGATTTCAGCGCCGGAGCCGATCGTCGTCAGGCCTGTATTGGTGTTGTCGGCGGTCAGGATCGTGGTGCCGGACAACGCAGCTATCTGCCCCGCCCCGCTGATGGTCGGCGCGAAGACATAGTCTGATGATGTATGGTTGAAGACGATAAGGCCGGTGCCCTCGCCGAAAGCGACGGTGGGTATCGCCACTTCGCCCGGCGCGACAGCGCTGCCTACGCCCGGAATGCCGCCAATGACGAGGCCGCCCTCTGAGCCGCTTGCGGCCGCTAGCACGAAGCTGTCGGCCGTCACGACACCGTTCTCTGCGACGTCGAGAACGCCGGAGCCGCCATTGCCCACCACAAGGTCGCCATTGACCGTCCAGGTACCGCCATAGACTTCGGCGAGGCCGAACGATCCCGCCGCATCGGCCACCACGCTTGCCGTGCTGGTGGCCGTCGCCCCGGTCGTGACGGAGAACAGACCGGTGCCGCTTTCGCCGACGGTGATGCCGCCATCGACATCCCAGCTCGATCCGGCGCCCGCGACCAGCACCCCGCCTCTACCGGTCGCCGAAGCGCCGAGCACTGTCGTTTTGTTGGTGACCTTCGCGCCGCTGGCGATTCCGAGAAGGCCTGTGCCATCCTGGCCGACGGTGAGATTGGAGGTGTTTGTCCAGACCCCGCCGGTCGTCAGCGCGACGCCGCCCTCGCTGTCGGCGTCGCGACCGATCACGCCGCCATTGGAGTTCAGCGTGGCGCCATCGAAAATGCCGAGCGCGCCATCGCCCTTGGCGGCCACCGTCATTCTGTTGGTCAGCGTCACGCTGCTGCCTGCGCCTGTGACTACGGTACCACCGTAACCTGTCGCGTTGACGCCCAGCATCGCATAATCGGCGGTAACCGTCGCACCGTTAGATACGGTAAGGCCGCCATCGCCGGAATTGCCGACCTTCAGCGCCGCCGAAAGCTGCAACTGCGTGCCAGCGCCGTCGATCGTGACCGTGCCTTCGCCGCCGGTGACATAGCCGACCGTCATGTTGCTGGCGGTCATCGTCGCGCCGGAGAGAACGGAGAGCGAGCCTTCGCCGCCGGAGCCGCCGCCGGCCACACTGCCGCCGATCGCGATGTCGTTATAGACGTTCCAGAGCGAGCCCGCGCCCGTCACCGTGGCCGTGTTCCCGGTGGAGCTGTTGTTCTGGCCGATGCTGAGCGAACCGCTGATCGCGTGGCCGCCATTGTTCACGGTCACCGAGCCGGTGCCGGACAGCCCGACCGTGAGGTCGCCATAGCCGTTCCATTCGGAGTTTGCCCCCGAGATCAACACGGTGCCGTCGCCGCCGGCACCCTGGCCCATGATCGTCTGATTCGATTCGAGCCGAGCTCCGCCAGTGATGTTGAGATTGCCCTCACCCAGATTTCCGATCACCACGCTGTTTGCGCCGGTGCCGTAGGTGCGCATCTCCGTTCCCGCACCGTCGAGCGTGAAGGTGCCCTCTCCGCTCGCCGCGTTGCCGATGGTGATTGCGCCCGTCTGCCCCTTCGCGCCGGACTGCATGGTCAGCGTGCCGACGCCGGCACCGCCGACCGTGATGAGCTTGTCGAACTGGATCGCGCTGCCTGCGCCCTGAACGATGACAGTGCCATTGCCGCCGGTGGAGGCGCCGAGGGTCACTACCTCGCCGCTGACCGTGGCGTTGGACGTTAGCTTGCCGGCGGCCGTGTCGCCCACGATGAAGTTGCTTATGTATTCCGTGCCGCGGTCGGGGGTCAGCACCGGCGCATTGTTCAGCGTATTGATGGTTACGTTGTCACCGGATTTCGGCGGAAGCGGCGGCTGACTGCCGTCGACGGTCCAGTTCTCGGTCTCGTACCAGTCTGTGGAGGTCGCGCCGGTCCAGTTGAAATCGGCGGCCAGTCCCGGGGCGCTCCACGCAACCAGAAGTGCCGAGGAACTCAGAAACAACGCTCTGGCAGCGTCCTGCCGAAATCTCAAACCACGCATTACCTACCCCTTGCGACCCGATCCGCGCATTCGGGAATCGGCCGCCTGTCCAAAACTGGGGTGATTCTGGTTGCAGGTCCTTAAGAACCTATTGCCATGCGTGCTTTTGCGAACATGCTTAACATTTATGGTTAATGAACGGTTATCGCCCTTGCCCGGCCGGCCATTGCATCTGCGGCTTCAATTCGGTTGCATCTTCGTCTATGAAGCGTCACAAAACCGAAGGACCGGCAAACAGGGACTGCACAAGAATGCTTGAGACAATGCGCAAAGGCGCCCAGACCTGGGTCGCGAAACTCCTCTTGATCCTGCTGATCATCTCCTTCGGCGTATGGGGGGCCTCAAGCGCGTTCCTGTCCGGCAATTCCGATGTGGTGGTGAAGGTCGGCGACAAGACCGTCTCGGCCAATGAATATCGCCTTGCCTATCAGCGCCAGCTCAATAGTCTCAGCAACCAGTTCGGCCGGCGACTGACCGGTGAGGAAGCCCGCATGATCGGCGTCGACCAGCAGGTCAATGCCCAACTCGTCGCCGGCGCTTCTCTCGACCAGCTTGCCGACGACATGAATCTCGGCCTCTCCGAAGACCGGCTGGCAGAGATCATCGCCCAGGATCCCGCCTTCCAGAACGCCGATGGCCGTTTCGACCGCCAGCGCTTCAGCGCGCTGTTGCGCAATGTCGGCCTCAACGAGGATGACTATGTCGCCGAACGCTCCAAGGTCGCCGTGCGCTCCCAGGTCGTCGACGGAATCGCCGATGGCTTCGTCCCGCCGAAGACGCTCGTGGATGCCATCAGCGAATACCGCAACCAGTCCCGCGGCGTCGATTACATCGTGCTGAACAACGCCTTCATCGAGCCGGTGAAATCGCCGGGCGACGAGGTGCTGAAGCCATGGTTCGAACAGCGTAAGGCCGCCTATCGCGCGCCGGAATATCGCAAGGTTTCCTATGTGGCGCTGCATCCCTCAGATATCGCCGATCCCGATGCCATCACCGATGCCGCCGTGCGCGAGGATTACGACGCGCGGATTTCAAGCTTCACCACGCCGGAGGAACGCCGCATCCAGCAGCTCACCTTCTCCGATCAGGCCGAAGCCGAACAGGCCGCCCAGGCGCTTGCCGACGGCACCAAGACATTCGACCAGCTTATCAGCGAACAGGGCAAGACCACCGGCGACGTGACCCTCGGCATCTTCACCAAGGGCCAGTTTCCGGACGCCTCGATCGACGAGGCAGCCTTCGCCATCGAGAACGAGGGCGGCACCAGCGAAGTCGTCCAGGGCAATTTCGGCCCGGTAATCCTGCGCGTCACCGCGATCTCACCCGAACAGGTCACGCCCTTCGATCAGGTCAAGGACCGGATCCGTCAGGAACTCGCCGAGCAGCAGGCAACGGACGATATCCTGAATGTCGAAAACCAGTATGAGGACCAGCGCGCTGGCGGCGCATCGATGGCCGAAGCGGCCCAAAGCCTGGGCCTCGAGCCCACGACCATCGACGCCATCGATGCCCAGGGCAATGATGAAAGCGGCACTCCCGTTGCCGATATTCCGCTCGGCACAGAGCTTGTCGCTTCAGCCTTCGACAGCGATATCGGCGTCGAGAACCTGCCGCTCACGCTCAATGACGGCGGCGTCGTCTGGTACGAGGTCATCGACATCACCCCCTCGCGCGACCGCGAATTCGACGAGGTCCGCAGCCAGGTGGAGGTCGATTGGGCGGCCGAGCAGCAGCGCGAGGCCCTGGCCGACAAGGCAAACGAGTTGCAGGCCCGCGTCGAAGGCGGCGAGTCGCTGCAGCAGATTGCCGATGAGCTGGCGATCGACGTCAACAGCGTGACCTCCGTCACCCGCACCACGCAGAATGACGATCTCGGCCCCGAAGCCGTGGCCGCCGCCTTCAGCGGTCCGCTGGGCACCGTGGCCACCGCGCCGCGCGACAGCGGCACCGAGCAGGTGGTGCTGAAGGTCGTGGCCGTCGTCAACCCGGTCGGGACGCTGGCGGCATCCGGCGACGACCAGGCGGTCAACGCCATCGCATCCTATGCCGGCGATGACATTCTCGATGAAATGATCAACAAGCTGCAGGGCGAATACGGCGTCTCGATCAACCAGACGCTGGCCCAGCAGGCGATCAACCTCAGATAAGAAGAGCGAACAATGTCCGAGCTGAAGCCCTTCATCGCGAAAGTCGCAAGCGGCCAGTCGCTTACCAGTGACGAAGCCCGCCGGGCCTTCGATCTTCTGATGTCGGGCGAGGCCACGCCATCGCAGATCGGCGGCTTCCTGATGGCGCTGAGGGTCAAGGGCGAAACGGTCGACGAGATCGTCGGCGCCGTCTCGACCATGCGGGCCAAGATGACGCCCGTCAAAGCGCCCACCGATGCCATCGATATCGTCGGCACCGGCGGCGATGGTGCCGGCACCTACAACATCTCGACGCTGGCGGCGATCATCACCGCCGGCGCCGGGGTCACGGTCGCCAAGCATGGCAATCGCGCGCTCAGTTCCCGCTCCGGCACCGCCGACAGCCTGTCGGAGCTCGGTGTCGATCTCGATATAACGCCGGCCCTGATCGAGGCCTGTCTTGAGGAGGCCGGCATCGGCTTCATGTTCGCGCAGAAGCACCACGCCGCCATGCGCCATGTCGGCCCGTCGCGCGTCGAACTCGGCACCCGCACGATCTTCAATCTGCTCGGTCCGCTTTCCAATCCCGCGGGCGTCAAACGGCAATTGCTCGGCGTATTTTCCGCCGAATGGGTGCGTCCGCTTGCCGAGGTCCTGCGCGACCATGGGTCGGAAAAGGTCTGGGTCGTTCATGGCCAGGGGCTCGACGAGATCACCACGACGGGCGAAACCATGGTGGCCGAGCTTGCCGACGGCAAGATCCGCGAATTCACGCTGTCGCCGTCGGATTTCGGCGTTCCGCAGGTCGAACTCAAGGCGTTGCGCGGCGGCGATGGCAAGGTCAATGCCGCGGCGCTGCGCAAGGTGCTTTCCGGTGAGAAGAATGCCTATCGCGATATCGCGCTCTGCAATGCCGCAGCGGCTCTTGTGGTCGCGGGCAAGGCAGACACGATCGCCGACGGCATGGCGATTGCCACCGATGCGCTGGAGAGCGGCAAGGCCGCCCTCGCGCTCGACCGTCTGGTGGCCGTGTCGAACCGCAAGCCAGAACATGAGGCCCGGCCATGACCGATATCCTGAAGAAGATCGAAGCCTACAAGCGCGAGGAAATCGCGGCCGCGAAGAGCGCCGTGCCGCTCGACGAGCTAAAGGCGCGGATTCGCGATGTCGATCAACCGCGCGGTTTTGCCGATGCGCTTTTCGCCAGAAAGGCTGCGGGCGATTTCGGTCTCATCGCCGAAATCAAGAAAGCGAGCCCCTCCAAGGGTCTGATCCGCCCAGATTTCGATCCACCGGCCTTTGCCGCAGCCTATGAGGAAGGCGGGGCAGCCTGCCTTTCGGTGCTGACCGATACGCCGAGCTTCCAGGGCGCGCCGGAATTCCTCGCCGCCGCCAAGGCGGCCTGCGCCCTTCCCGCGCTCCGCAAGGATTTCATGTTCGAACCCTATCAGGTCTACGAGGCCCGCGCCTGGCAGGCCGATTGCATCCTGATCATCATGGCGAGCCTTTCCGATGACGAAGCCCGGCTTCTGGAAGAGACCGCATTCGGCCTCGGCATGGACGCGTTGATCGAGGTCCACGACGAAGCCGAGTGCGAGCGGGCGCTGAAGCTCTCCTCGCCGCTGATCGGCATCAACAACCGCAATCTGCGCACCTTCGAAGTCTCGCTCAAGACCAGCGAAAGGCTCGTTCCAATGATCCCGGAGGACCGGCTGATCGTCGGCGAAAGCGGCATCTTCGTCCATGACGACTGCCTGCGGCTGGAAAAGGTCGGCATCTCCACCTTCCTCGTGGGCGAGAGCCTTATGCGCAAGGATGATATCGCCGCCGCCACCCGTGCGCTGCTGAAGGGCACAGCCGAGGCCGCGCCATGACCGACAAGCCCGCCGGACTGACCCATATCGGCGAGACCGGCGAGGCCCGCATGGTCGATGTCGGCGCCAAAGCCGAAACCGTCCGCTCCGCCACGGCGGAAGGCCATGTCCGGATGAAGCCCGAGACGCTGTCGCTGATCGAAAGCGGCAACGCCAAGAAGGGTGATGTGATCGCCACCGCCAGGCTGGCCGGGATCATGGGCGCCAAGCAGACGGCGAACCTCATCCCGCTCTGCCACCCGCTGATGCTGACGAAAATCGCCGTCGACATCGAAGCAGATGCAGCGCTTCCGGGTCTCAGGGTCGTCGCCACAGCCTCGCTCTCCGGCCGCACGGGCGTAGAGATGGAGGCGCTGACCGCAGTTTCCGTCGCCTGTCTCACGATCTACGACATGGCCAAGGCCGCCGACCGCGAGATGGAAATCGGCGCGATACGGCTGGTCGAGAAATCCGGCGGCGCAAGCGGCGACTTCAAGCGCGGAGGCTAAAGCATGGCCGATCCCCTGCTGAGCGTTGAAAGAGCCGGCGAGATCCTGCTGGATCATGCCCCGCAGATCGTTGAGACGGAAACCGTGGCGCTTGCCGATGCCAATGGGCGCGTGCTTGGCGAGGATATCGTCTCCCGCATCACCCAACCGCCCTTTTCAGCCTCCGCCATGGATGGCTATGCGGTGCGTGCCGCCGACATCGGGCCCGCAGGCGCGGAGCTTCAGGTGATCGGCGAGGTCGCCGCTGGCGCGATGCCGCATGCGCATGTGACCGCCGGAACCGCGATGCGGATTTTCACCGGCGCGCCGCTGCCGCAAGGCGCAGATAGCGTGGTGATACAGGAAAATACCGAGAAGCGCGGCGATGCCGGCGTCTTCTTCAAAACCGCTGCCGCCGTGGGCGACAATGTCCGGGAGGCCGGACAGGATTTTGCCGACGGCGATATCCTGCTTCGCCGCGGCCGCGCGCTGGACGCCCGCGCGCTTTCTCTTGCCGCAGCCGGTGGCCACGCCAAGCTTTCCGTCTTCCGCCGGCCGCGCGTCGCCGTGCTTGCCACCGGCAATGAACTGGTGCCGCCCGGAACACTTCTCGGCCCCGGCCAGATTTCGGCCTCCGGCAGCGTCGCCATTGCCGCTCTCGCCCGCGACAATGGCGCGGATGTCATCGATCTCGGCATTGCCGGCGACAGCGAAGCCGAGATTCGTGGCGCAGTCGAAAAGGCGATCGAGGCGAAGGTCGATATTCTGGTGACGATCGGCGGCGCGTCGGTCGGCGATCACGACCTGATCCGCCCCACGCTTTCAGCCATGGGCATGGAGCTTGATTTCTGGAAGATCGCGATGCGGCCGGGAAAGCCGCTGATGGTCGGCCGACTGGAAGATATGCGGGTGCTTGGCCTGCCCGGCAACCCGGTCTCAAGCTTCGTCTGCGCCCTGCTCTTTGCCGAACCGCTCATCCGCCATATCGGACGGTTCCCGCCCCGCAAGCGCGAGACCACGGCCATCGCCGCGTCCACGCTCGCGGAAAACGGCCCGCGCCAGCACTATATGCGCGGCCGTTTCGACCCCGAGGGCCGGGTCGCGCCCTTCGCGCGGCAGGATTCATCCCTGCAGGCCACGCTTGCAGAAGCGGATTGCCTGATCATCCGCCCGCCTCATGCCAAAGCAGTTGAAGCGGGCGAGTCTGTTCGGATCGTGACCCTCGGCTGAGCGATACACCGTGGAGCGGCCCGATCGGCCACACCAAAAAAAGAAGCAGAGCGGTCACGCCTTCCGAAAAAGCCGGGACCGTTCAAGTCAATTCAGGCCGAGCCCTTTTCCTGAGCGGCGGCTGCAATCATGAACTCGTTCAGCTTGGCGTGAATGGTCTGCTCGTCCATTGCGACGCCGGCTTCGTTGAAGTCCGCCATCAGCTTGCCCGTCAGATCGGCGTCGCCGGCCTCGATGAAATGGCTCGCCATCACTTCGCTGATATAGGCCTGGTCGCCCTCACGGTCTAAAAGTCCTGCCGCCCAGTTTGCCAGCATGCGGTTGCGCCGGGCGAGCGTATTGAAATGCGCATGCTGTTCCGCCGTATAGGCGGCCTCGTGCGCGCGCCCGCGGTCTGCAAAAATTCGATCTGCCATGTTGGCCTCCCTGATAGTCCTACTTACCTAAGATGGTATGTCTTCGCGCGATTGAGAAGAAAAAAACCGGCATTTGCTTCAAAATTTGCTCGCATGCGACGCTTTGTCATCAGCAAATCGTGCAAAACCGCAATTGCCTTGAAAAACACGTGGTTTTGATTGAGAAAGCGGCGCAAACTCGCTATTGCAGCGAAACTGATGATTTCAGCGCGCTTGGCGCGCCAACGTATACGAGACAGAGATGAGTCGCCGCCGCCGGGTTTATGAAGGCAAGGGTAAGGTCCTGTACGAGGGCCCCGAGCCCGGAACCCTGATCCAGTTCTTCAAGGACGACGCCAGCACCGAGCCGGGTGCGGGCGCCGACGTGATCGACGGAAAGGGCGTTCTGAACAACCGCATTTCGGAATATGTCTTCGGGCATCTGAACGCGATCGGAATTCCCACCCATTTCATCCGCCGCCTGAACATGCGCGAGCAGCTCGTGCGCGAGGTCGAAATGATCCCGCTGATCGTGACCGTGCGCAATATCGCCGCCGGCTCGCTGTCGCGCCGGCTCGGCATCGAGGAAGGCGTTCCCCTGCCCCGCTCGATCGTCGAGTTCAGCCTTAACTCCGACGAGCTCGGCAACCCGCTGGTGACCGAGGAACACATCACCGCCTTCGGCTGGGCGTCGCCGCCGGAGCTCGACGACATGATGGCGCTGGCGATCCGGATCAACGACTTCCTGTCCGGCCTGTTTCTGGGTGCGGGCATGCAGCTCGTCGATTTCAAGATCGAATGCGGCCGCCTTTTCGAGGGCGACATGATGCGCATCATCCTGGCCGACGAGATTTCCCCCGACAGCTGTCGCCTGATGGATCTGGCAACGCGCCAGCGTCTCGATTCGCGCGTCGAGGGCGGCGATGGCGTTGCCGCCAGCGCCTATTCCGAGGTCGCCCGCCGGCTCGGCATCATGAATGAGAACGAGCCGGCGCGCGCCGCCGGCCCCGTCCTGGTCAAGTAGAATTTTCGAACAGAAGCTGAGGTTAAGCCAGTGATCAACGCACGCGTCATCGTCACCTTGAAAAACGGCGTACTCGATCCGCAGGGAAAGGCGATCGAAGGCGCGCTGCATGGCCTGGGCTTCGATGGCCTTTCCGGCGCGCGCCAGGGCAAGGTCTTCGACCTCACGCTCGACACCGATGACCGCGCCAAGGCGGAAGCCGACGTCGCCGCGATGTGCGAGAAGCTGCTGGCCAATATGGTGATCGAAAACTACGCCATCGAGCTGAACTGATCGGGGTTGCCATGAAATCCGCTCTTATCCAGCTTCCCGGCCTCAACCGCGACCGGGACATGTTCGCAGCCCTGAGCCAGATTTCCGGTACCGATCCGGTCACCGTCTGGCAGACCGAGACCGAACTGCCGGATGTCGACCTGATCGTGATCCCCGGCGGCTTCTCCTATGGCGATTATCTGCGCTGCGGCGCGATCGCCGCTCGCATGCCGGTCATGCGCGCGGTTGCGGAAAAAGCGCGCGCGGGCGTGCGCGTCATCGGCGTCTGCAATGGTTTCCAGATCCTGCTCGAGGCCGGCCTTCTGCCCGGCGCGCTGATGCGCAATGCATCGCTGAAATTCGTCTGCCGCGAGGTCCGCCTGAAGGTCGCCAACAACCGCACGGTGTTCACCAGCGGCTATGCCGCCGGCGAAGTGATCCGCTGCCCGGTCGCCCATCATGACGGCAATTATTTCGCCGACGCCGACACCCTTGCGGCGCTGGAAGATCGCGGACAGGTGGCTTTCCGCTACGCGGAGGGCACCAATCCCAACGGCTCCGTCAACGATATCGCCGGCCTTGTCAACGAAGCCGGCAACGTGCTCGGCATGATGCCGCACCCCGAAAACCTGATCGAACCGGCCCATGGCGGCACCGACGGCCGTCGCCTTTTCGAGGCCGCGCTTGGACAGATTGAGGTGGCCTGAAACGGCGCACGTTTGGCTTGACCTGGACGTGAGAATGTTCAGTATTAGGAAAAAATAAGGCGGCGCGTGATTGCAGCCATATTGATTCGATTAGGTCGGCCCCATGCATGTGAACAGATTTTCGACGTCGGCGGCAGCAATTGCGTTTGCCCTGATCACCGCAACGACTGCCTCTGGCGCCGATATGAATGCCCCCAGCGTCTCGCCCGCGCCCGTTTCCAGCAACGGCATTTTCGATGAAGTCCGCTTCGAAGTGGCCGCCTCGCTCGGCGCCAAGTCGGATTTCGAAAGCGGCGTGTTCCTGATTCCGAGCGTGTTCTTCGATCCGCTGCACAGCGAAGGCCGGGAAGGATTCGACAAGGTTTTCCATCCTCGTTTCTTCCTGAGCGCCAGCATCTCGACCGACGACGAATCGTCGCAGATCATGGCGGGCGCGAGCTGGAAGTTTCCGCTGCTGGGACCGACCTTCGCCGATATCGGTTTCGGCGGCGCGCTGACCAACGCCGATATCAACGAGGGCGGTCGCGGACCGGGCGTCGGCTCGCACCTGCTATTTCACGAATATCTTGCGCTCGGCGTCAATCTCGATGAAAACTGGAGCCTGACGGCAACCGTGCGTCATTCTTCGAACGCCGAACTGGCCTCCCCCAACAGCGGCCTGACCTATGGCGGCATCGGGCTCGGCCGCAGCTTCTGATTCCGGTCTCCTCCGGCATTTCAAGGCAACTTCGGGTGCCGATGACAGTTGCGCGCTTCGTCCGGTAAGGGCAGAAATCCGCTTCGCCTTCAAATCGCCGGAAAATTAACCATATATGGGAACTAGACGGACACGGGCAGCGTTTCATGTCTATAAGTTCGTAAGTGACCCCCAAGTAAACGCCCCGGCACCCCCTGCTCCGGGGCGTTTATTTTTTGCCCTATCAAAAGATCAATTCGTTTTCGGCGCGATCGAATGCGCTACGCGCCTCGCTGATCTGCCTGTGGTTTTCCTTCGCCCAGGTGACCAGCAGCGAGAACGGTTCGAGAAACGACCGGCCCGTCTCCGTCAGTTCGTAGACCACCCTGGGCGGCTTGGTGGGAAAGACGGTGCGGGTGATATAGCCGTCGCGGTGAAGGTCTCTCAATGTCTTGGTGAGCATGCGTTGCGAGATGTCCGGCGTCATGCGCTTGAGCTCGGCAAAGCGCAGCGGTCCGCTCGAAAGCGCCATCAGCAGCAGGCTACTCCATTTTCCGGACACCTGGTTGAGCACATCGCGCACCGGGCAGTTCCCGGCCCCGTCATCAGAGATGATCTCGGCAAGCTGCGCGCGACTCCACAAGCGAAGATCGTCGGCCATTTCTTTCTCCCGGTCACAACCGTGTAACCACCGCACAAATAAAACCCGTCTTTACAACGACGACGGTCATATTAGATGGTTCATGGTCTCTTTTTGAGACTATAGTTCGTTCACAGCTTTACTCTAATCGGGATATCACACATGAACAACCCGACAATCCTCGTCACCGGCGCGTCCGGAAAGCTCGGCCGCGAAACGCTGGACTTTCTGCTGGCCTCCGGCAAGGACCCCGCCCGGATCATCGCCGCCACCCGCGACGTGACCAAGCTTGCCGACTATGCCGAGAAAGGCGTGGTGGTGCGGCACGCCGATTTCAATGCGCCCGAAACCCTGGGCCCCGCCTTCGAAGGGGCCGAGCGAGTGGCCGTCATCTCAACGGATGCCGTTTTCCCCGGGGTCGATCGGGTCGCCCAACACAGCGCTGCCGTCAACGCCGCCAAGGCGGCGGGCGTCCGTCAAATTATCTATACCTCGATGCCGGGCCCCGAGACCTCGCTGATCAGCTTCGCGGGCGATCATCTGGGCAGCGAGAAGGCGGTCAAGGAAAGCGGCCTCGACTACACCATCCTGCGCAACACCTGGTATCAGGAGAACCTTCTGATGAGCCTGCCGCAGGCGCTGGAGCACGGCGTGATCATGTCAGCGGCGGGCCAAGGCAAGCTCAGCTACATCGCCCACGAGGATTGCGCCCGGGCGCTGGCCGCGGCCCTGCTCGCGGAAACCGATGAGAGTGCGATCTACACGCTTGTCGGCCCCGAAGGCCACACAATCGAGGATGTTGCGGCGCTGGCGCGCGAATTCAGCGGCAAGCCGCTCGCGGTGCAGCATGTCGACAGCGCCGCGCTGCGCAAGACACTGGAAGGCGCGGGCCTGCCGCCCTTCCTCGTGGACATGCTCGTCAGCACGGACGACAACATCCGCGCCGGCAATTTCGACATCGTCAATGATGATTTCGAGCGCCTTACCGGTCGCCGGCCGAAGCCGCTCCGCGCCTTCTTCGAGGACAATCGCGACGCCCTGTCCGCCTGAAGCTGAGCCGTTTCAGACCGGCTCGCCACAGGCATGGCGGAAGCGTCGCACGCTCTCCGCCATGCCGTATTCGAGCGCGTCCGCGGTAAGGCCGTGGCCGATCGAGACCTCCGCCAGATCCGGAATCGCGGCCACAATCGGCGGCAGGTTGGCAACGGTCAGGTCGTGGCCGGCATTGACGCCGAGGCCGCGTTCGCCGGCGCGGCGGGCGGTGTCGCCCAGCTGCCTGGCCAGCGCGGCCTCCCTGTCGGGATCGTCGAAACACGCGCCATAGGGGCCGGTGTAAAGTTCGATCCGGTCCGCCCCGCTCTCGCGCGCCACGTCAAGCTCGGCGGCGGTCGCATCGCCGTCGGCGAACATCGAAACCCGGATATTCTTCTTCTTGAGCTTCTCGACCGACCTCTTCAGCAGGTCGCGATGCGCGGCGAATTTCCAGCCATGGTCGGAGGTTGCCTGGGCCGGGTCATCCGGCACCAGCGTCACCTGCTCGGGCTCGGTTTCCAGGCAGAGCCCGATAAAGAAATCGCTTGGATAGCCTTCGATATTGAATTCCGCCTGCGGGAACTCGTCATCAATCAGCGCCCGCAGCACCGGAAGATCGGAAAACCGGATATGGCGCTGGTCGGGGCGCGGATGCACCGTCAGGCCATGCGCGCCCGCTTCAAGGGCGATCCTGCCGAAATGGCGCACGCTGGGCCACGGCAGATCGCGCCGGTTGCGCAACTGGGCAATCGCATTCAGGTTAACGGAAAGCTTGGCGACCATGGCTCCCTCCAGATGTACCGCGCCGAAAGGCGCCTCGCCGTGTATGCGCCAAAGCGCGCCTTGCGGCAACACACGGTTGCGTCTTTACATGACGACGGTCAGTTTTTCGGCCGCCCGGGTGATCGCCGTATAGAGCCAGCGCTCCCGCGTATCGCGAAACGCCCAGCTTTCGTCGAACAGCACGACATTGTTCCATTGCGAGCCCTGCGCCTTGTGGACGGTCAGCGCATAGCCGTAGTCGAAATCATCATAGCGTTTTTTCGTCGACCACGGAATTTCGGTTTCGCTGTCCTCGAACGCCGCCTTCAGGAGCTTGATGCGAGATGCGCCGCGATCGGGATCGTCTTCCTCCGGGTTCACCAGCAGGTTGATGCCGGGTTTGACCGTTTCGCGCGAGGCGGACATCACCTTCCAGAGAGAGCCGTTGAGCAGGCCCTTCGCCGGATCGTTTCTCAGACACACCAGCTTGTCGCCGGCCTGCGGGTGGACCTGCGAAAAACCCTTCAGCTCGCGCAGCCGCTGGTTATAGCGCCGCCGTGTGCGGTTGGTGCCGACCAGAACCTGATCGGCCTCCAGCACCAGTTCCTGTGTCACGTCATGCTTGGAGATGACCTGCGCGAGGCCGTAATCGCCATAGCCGATCTCCTGACCCTCGCGCACCTTCATCGCAAGCTCGATGATCGGGTTGTCGCGGGCCTGGCGATGGATTTCGGTCAGCAGGTAATCGGGTTCGTGATTGGTGAAATAGCCGCCGCCAGAAACCGGCGGCAACTGACCGGGATCGCCGAGCACCAGAACAGGCGTGCCGAAGGAGACAAGATCCTGACCGAGCTTCTCATCGACCATCGAACATTCGTCGATGATGATAAGCGCCGCCTTGGCGAGCGGGCTCTGGCGATTGAGGGTGAACATCGGCGACACAGAGGTCTTGCCGGTCTCCTCGTCCTCGATCATCTCCTCGCCCTTGGGGCGATAGATCAGCGAATGGATGGTGCGGGCATTGGTGGCCCCGCGCGAGCGCAGCACCTGCGCCGCCTTGCCGGTGAAGGCGGCAAACAGCACCTCGCCATCGACATGTTCGGCAAAATAGCGCGCCAACGTGGTCTTGCCGGTTCCGGCGAAACCGAAAAGGCGGAACACCGGCGCCCGGCCCTCTTTCAGCCAGCGGGCCACCGCCTGTAACGCTTCATCCTGTTGCGGCGAAAAATCCATGGGCGTGAATTGGCAGGATTCGCCGCCGCTCGGCAACAAAAAATCGCATCGCACGGGAATAAACCGCCGCGCTGAGGTGTCTATGGCACGTAACCACCGCAATCTGCGGTTATAACGACACGGAACGACAACCATGATGAAGAAGACACCGATACTCGCAGCCGTCGCCCTTGCAGCCTTTGCCGGGATGGCCCATGCGGGCACCACCACCTTCCAGGCGATGAACACGCCGGACGGCCCGGTTCTTGCCGGACAGAACGGCCAGACGCTCTACACCTATGACAAGGACGCAAACCACCAATCCGTTTGCTACGGTAGCTGCGCCAAGGAATGGCCCCCATATCTCGCCAACTCATCCGCGCAACCGTTCGCACATTACAGCTTTGTGGTGCGCAAGGATGGCCAGAGACAGTGGGCATTGAATGGCGAACCCCTCTACTTCCGCTCTGCGGACAAGAAATCCGGCGACATCACCGGCCAGAACGCCGATCACGGCAACTGGCAGGTGGCGCGCCCGGCATGATCGCGCCGGAACGGCGCAGCGTCCTTGCGAGGCTGCGCCGTCGCGCACCGCATTCGAGACTCAGTTGCTCGAGCAACTGCCGAAGCTTCGCCGCATGGCCGGCGCTTTGGCCGGATCGGTGGCGGACGGCGACGATCTTTTGCAGAATACGCTCATGGTCGCCTTCGAGCGCCGGGACCAGTGGCGCGGCGAAAATCTCGGCGGCTGGCTTTATGCGATCATGCGCCACATCGACGCCAACCGCCGCCGCCATGAGCGCGTGCTGCCGATGATGGTTCTGAACGAGGATTGCGGCCTTGCCGAGAATTCGACAGAGGCCATCGAGATCGACCGGCTCGGCGTCGAGGCCGCGCTCGACGCGCTCGAACCCGACTTCCGCGCCATCGTGATCCTCAGGGATATCGAGGGCTACGGTTACGAGGAGATCGCGGAAAGGCTTGGCATTCCGCTCGGCACGGTGATGTCGCGCCTGTCGCGGGCGCGCCGCAGGCTGGCGACCACGCTATCAGGCGAGCATCGGCCAGAGGCTTGCGACCAGCACGATCGCCATGGCGATATTGAACCATCTGAGCCGGTTTCCCACGGACAGCCAGTCACGCAGCCCCGCGCCGAACCCGCCCCAGATCGAAAGGCTCGGCACCGACACCAAGCCGAACATGCCTGACACCAGCGCAACCGAAAACGCATAGTCTTCCGGATAGGTATAGACCGATATCGCCGTCAGCGACATGATCCAGGCCTTCGGGTTGACCCACTGAAAAGCGGCGGCCTGAAGGAAGGTCAGAGGCCTTCCGGAAACCGTCCGGCCCGAATCCATCTGCCTTGTATTGGCGATCTTCCAGGCGATCCAGACAAGATACGCGCCGCCGGCGACCTTGGCGACGATCAGAAGGCTCGGAAAAGCGGCGACGACCGCGCCGAGCCCGGCGCCGATCGAGGCCAGCAGCACCATGAAGCCGATCACGACGCCGGCCATATGCGGGATCGTGCGGAGAAAGCCGAAATTGACCGTCGACGCAAACACCATGAAATTATTCGGCCCCGGCGTAAACGAGGCCGCAACCGCGAAACCGAACAGGGCCAGCAATGTTTCATGGGTCATAGTCCCGGTCCCTCCCCGGCTTGGCGAAACGAATCGCAACCGCGAGAATGCACCGGCTCACCGCTATCCGGCAAGTCGCCCGCCCATCATCGGCTGTGGCACGCCGGTGGTTGTCGGGAAGCTGATCGGGAGACCGCGCAGCGTCCGCGCCGCCAGAAACGCGAAGCACTCGGCCTCGATCGCATCGCCGCGCCAGCCGACCGCTTCCGCGGGGACCGCCTCGACGCCGGCGCGCGCGCCGAGCATCTGCATGATCGCCGGGTTGCGCCGCCCGCCGCCGCAGACGATCAGGCGCTTCGGACGCACCGGTAAAAGGTCGAGCGCCTTGCCAACGGCGGCGGCGGTGAAGGCAGTCAGGGTTGCCGCGCCTGTCGCGGGATCGAGGCCATCGGCCATTTCCGCGGTGAAATCAAACCGGTCGAGGGATTTCGGATAAGGCGCGGAAAGATAGGGATGTTCGAGCAGTCGCCACAGACGTTCCTCATCGACGGTTCCGGAAAGCGCCAGCTTGCCGTCGCGGTCCATCTCGCCGAGGCCGTTTGCCTTCATGAAATCGTTGAGGGGGGCGTTGGCCGGACCGGTGTCGAAGGCGATCAGCCGGTCGCCGCCATCCCATGACGTGACATTGGCGACGCCGCCGAGATTGAGCACGGCCGTCTCGCCGGAGGTATCGAGACCGCGCAGCAGGGCCTGATGATAGCTGGCCGAAAGCGGCGCGCCCTGCCCGCCGGCGCGGATATCGGCGGTGCGGAAATCATAGGCGACCTTGCAGCCGAGCAGGTCGTGCATCAGCGCGCCATCGCCGAGCTGGCGGGTATCGCCGATCCGCGTCTTCGTCGGCGCGCGGTGCAGCACCGACTGGCCGTGAAAGCCGACGACGCCGATATCGGCCATGGTCAGCCCTTCCGCTTCCACCAGCGCCTTCACGGCAGCGGATTGCGCGCGGGTCAGAACCTCTTCGGCCTTTGCGAAGATAGCAGGCTCCGGCCCCTCGAAATTCCATTTGCGAGCGACGGCGAGCGTTTCTTCCAGCAGGTCGCGGGTCGATTGCGGATAGGGCGCCAGGGTATAGGCGCCGAATCGCTCGACGCTGACGCCATCGGTCTTCAGCATCGCGACGTCGATGTTGCCGTCGAGCACGGTGCCCGTCATCAGGCCCACGGCCCAAACCGGTTTGAAATCCTCGGCCATCATTCGGCTCCGTTTATGAAATCGCTGACGGCGCGGCGTAGCGCCATGATGCCGCTGTCGAAATGGCGGCTGGGGTGAACGCGGTTGGTGAGCAGCGTCCAGGCATGGCCGCGCTCGAAATCCACGCAGAGCGAGGTGCCGGTGAAGCCGGTATGGCCGATGGTATCGGAGGAGCAGAGCGCGCCGCCGTGCCAGCCCTCATAGGGCCGCTCCCAGCCATGGGTGCGGCGCTCGGACAATGGCTCCCGCATCAGCTTGACCGCCGCATCGCCCTCGGCGTCGCGCTCCAGCAAGTCGTGAGCGAAACCCAGGACGGCATCGACTTGGCCGAACAGTCCGGCATGACCGGACCCCTGAAGGGCGTAGCAATTCTCGTCATGCACCTCGCCCGCCATCACCCGGCCGCGCCATGTGCAGCGCTCGGTCGCGGCCGTTTGCTCCGGCGCGGCGGACCAGGCGAATCCGGGCCCCGGATCGAGTTCACGGATCGTCTTGCCGGACAGCCGTTCCAGCGCGATGCCGAGCAGGATGTAGTTGATATCGGAATAGACCGGCGTCTCCACCCGCTTCCATTCCCGTTGCAGCACGAAGGCCCGCAGACGATCGGGATCGCCGCCATAGGTGTAGATCGGCTCGACCGCGGGGAAATGCGTCTGGTGGCCGAGGCACTGGCGGAAGGTTACCTGCCGCTCCCAGCAGTTCGGGTCATATTGCCGGAAATCCGGGATGACGGCGGTGAGCGGCGCGTCGAGATCGATCTCTCCGGCTTCCGCAAGCGCCAGAGTGCGCGATGTGGTGAAGATCACCTTGGTGAGCGAGGCGAGATCGAACCAGGTATCGATGGCCATCGGGCGTTCTTCCGGCACGATCGCCGCCTTGCCGACGGCCCGAGTCAGCCGGTTGCCCTCGTGATCCACCACGCCCAGCACGCCGCCGGGAATGCGCCCTTCGGCAATGGATTGCTCAAGTGCTGCAAACGCCTTGTCGAAACCGGTCTCGTTCATGCTTCGGCCCTCGCCAGATGATCATCGCCATAAGATACCCAATCCGCCTGCGCCGGCTCATAGCCCGCCGGGCGCACCAGCGAGGGAACCTCGGTGGTGTCGAGCCGGTAGTCCTGGTGGCGGCGATCGATGCTCGGCACCGCCGAGATCAGCCTTTTGGTGTAGGAATGCCGCGGATCGGCGAGCACGGAACGGGCATTGCCGATCTCCACGATCTGACCGGCATAGACGACGGCGATGCGGTGCGCGATGCGTTCGACCACGGCCATGTCGTGGGTGACGAACAGGTAGGAGAGGTTCATGTCGCGCTGCAGCTCGGTCAAGAGTTCCAGCACCATGGCCTGCACCGAGACATCGAGGGCGGAAACCGCCTCATCGAGCACCACCACGGAGGGCTTCAGCATCAGCGCGCGGGCGATGCAGAGCCGCTGACGCTGGCCGCCGGAGAATTCGTGAGGATAGCGGGTCAGCGCGTTTTCCGGCAGGCCGACGCGTTTCAGCAGTTCGGCCATGCGAGCGCGGGTCTCGGCATTCAGCCTTCCTCCGGTGGCAATCACCGGCTCGGCGAGGATGCTGTCGACGCGCAGGCGCGGATTGAGCGAGGCGTAGGGGTTCTGGAACACCATCTGGATCGGATCGCCATGGGCGGCGACCGAACCGCCCTCGCCTAAAGCGAAATTGCCGCGCGTCGGCTTGGTGAGCCCCATGATGGCGCGGGCGGTGGTAGATTTGCCGGAACCGCTTTCGCCGACGATACCCAGCGTCTCGCCCGGCATCAGGTCGAAATCGACGCCATCGACGGCGTGAACGGCACCCGTCTGCCGCTTGAAAAATCCGGAGGCGACGGGAAAACGCACGGTCAGGTTCTCGACGGCAAGCGCCGGCTTCGTGTCAGGTTTGCGTGTGAAATCGCCGCGCACCGCGCGCCCTTCGGCAAAATGCGGCACCGCCTTTAAGAGATGCTGCGTATAGGCATGCTGCGGGTTGTCGAGAACCGTGTCGGTCTCGCCCTGCTCCACCACTTCGCCGGCCTGCATCACCATCACCTTGTCGGCAATGCCGGCGACGAGACCGATATCGTGGGTGATGAAGATCAGGCCCATATCGCTCTCGCGCTTCAGTTCGGTGAGCAGCGCCAGGATCTGCGCCTGCACCGTAACATCCAGCGCCGTCGTCGGCTCGTCGGCGATCAGCAGACGCGGATTGCAGGACAGCGCGGTTGCGATCATCACCCGCTGCAGCATGCCGCCGGAAAGCTGATGCGGATGGTATTTCAGCCGTCGCGCCGCATCCGGGATACGGACCCGCTCCAGCGCCTCGCGCGCGGCATTCATCGCCTGCTTGCCGGTGAGACCGTGATGCAGGCGGAAGCTTTCCGCGATCTGCTCGCCGATGGTGTGGACCGGGTTCAGCGAGGTCATCGGCTCCTGAAAGATCATGCCGATCTCGCGGCCGCGAATGCCGGTCAGGCGCTTCTCGGGCAGGCGCGCGAGATCGACGGTGTTGCCGTCCGACAGCGTGTAATCGATCCGCCCGCCGGTGATCTTGCCGCCGCCGAAATCGACAAGTCGGTTGAGGCAGAGCGAGGTGACGGATTTGCCCGAACCGCTTTCACCGACGATCGCCATGGTCTCGCCGGCGGCAAGATCGAAGCTGACGCCGCGTACGACCTCGTTCTTCTCCGGGTTCTTGCCGAAGCCAACGCGGAGATCGGAGACGGTAAGGAGCTTGCTCATGCCTCTGCCCTCCTGGAACGGGGATCGAGAATGTCGCGCAGCGCATCGCCCAGAAGGTTGAAGCCGAGAATGCCGAGCATGATCGCAAGCGCCGGGAAGATCAGCAGCCAGGGCGCCATCTCCATCAGGTTGCGCGCCTCGCTCAGCATCAGGCCGAGGGAGGCCTGCGGCGGCTGGGTGCCGAGGCCGAGGAAGGAAAGCCCCGCCTCCGTCAGAAGCGCCCAGGCGAGCGCCAGCGTGACCTGCACGGTGAGCGGCGCGACCAGATTGAGCAGCATGTGACGCGACAGGATGTAGGAACGCGAGGAACCGAAGGTGCGGGCGGCATCGACGAATTCGCGGGTTTTCAGCGACAACGCCGGCCCGCGCACCACGCGGGTGAAGATCGGCGTGTAGACGAAGGCGATCGCCATCACGCTGGTCCATGTGCCGGGGCCGACAATGGTGATGATCAGGAGCGCCAGCAGGATCGCCGGAAACGCCAGCAGCACATCCATCAGCCGCATGATCGCGCCGTCCCAGTTTCCGCCGAACCATGCGGCGGCAAGGCCGAGCACGATGCCGGCGATCGTTGCCAGCGCCACGGAGGAGAACGACACGATGAAGGACTGTGCGATGCCGATCATCAGCCGGCTTGCGACATCGCGGCCAAGCAGGTCCGTGCCCATCCAGTAGGTCGCCGATGGCGCATGCAGACGGTCGATGCGGAACTGCGTCAGCGGATCGTGAGGAGTCAGGCCGACAAGGCCGAGGATCGCGATCACGATATAGAGCCCGACGATCGCGCCGCCGATGCGGCCGCTCGGATGGGCGAAGATGGAACGAATGAGAGCCATCACTGCGCTCCCAGCCGGATACGCGGATCGAGCGCCGCATAGGCGAGATCGACCAGCAGATTGACGATCATGAAATTGAGCGCGATGAACAGCACGCTGCCCTGCACCAGCGCATAGTCGCGCTGCAAAATGGCGTCGAGCACCGTGCGCCCCAGCCCCGGCAGCGCGAACACCTGTTCCACGATCACCGCGCCGCCCAGAAGGTAGCCGAACTCGACGCCGGAGACGGTGACCACCGGGATCAGCGCATTCGGCAGCGCATGATGCCAGATCACCTGACGCTGCGGCACGCCCTTGGCGCGGGCGGTGCGCACATAGTCGTCGGAGAGAATATCGAGCATGGCGGAGCGCGAGATGCGAGTCACGGCGGCGGCGAAGGCGAAGCCGAGGGTGAGCGCCGGCAGGATCATCTGCGCGAGGTTCTTCAGTGGGTCTTCGAACAGAGGCGTGAAGGTGCCCATGGCGGGCAGCACGCCGAACCAGACGGAGAGCGCGTAGATCGCGAGCAGCGCGACCACGAAGCTCGGCGTCGACTGGCCGATCATCGCGACGACGCGGACAATCAGATCGGAGGGTTTTTCGGCATGGGTCGCGGCATAGATGCCGGCGGGCAGGCCAATGGCGAGCGCGACAATCATCGACAGGAGCGCCAGTTCCAGCGTCAGAGGAAACACCCGGAGGATGACGTCCAGCACCGGCTTTCCATATGTGACCGAGATGCCGAGATCGCCGTGCAGCACGCCGCCGAGCCAGTGCCAGTATTGGCCGAACCAGCTCTGGTCCATGCCGAAATAGGTTTCAAGCGCTGCCCGCTGGGCCGGCGTCAGCAGGCCGGCCTCGGTCCCCAGCATCGCCGTGATGGCGTCGCCGGGAACCAGCCTGATCGAGATGAACACGAGGACCGACACCCCGAGCATGACCAGAGGAAAGGTCACCAGTCTTCGGGTCAGATAGTTCATGGGGCGTTGACCTCGCGTCCTTGCTTATTCGCCGATGGTGACGGCGGTGAGGCCGAAGAGCGAGCCGGTCGGCGTCGCCTCGAAGCCCTTCACCTTGTCGGTGCTGGCGGTGTAGCTGTAACCGGTATAGAGCCAGACCCAGGGCGAAACCTCGGTGATGTGCCTGGAGAACTCCGCGAAGATTTCCTTGCGCTTGGCCGGATCGGTTTCCACGCGACCTTCATTCATCAGCGTATCAAGCTCGTCGTCGATATAATGGGCGACGTGGTTGAGGTTGCCGTCCTTGGTCCAGTAGCGGTTATACATGGTGTAGGGATCGGTACGACCGCCGTTGAGCGCCACGGCCATGTCGAAATCGCCCTTCAGCCAGCGGTCGATATAGACGTTCAGCTCCATCATCTCGATCTCGAGATCGATGCCGATTTCGGCAAGCTGCGACTGGATGACCTGGGCTTCCGCGGCAGCCGTCGGCGGCTCGCCGGTTGCGGCCATCACCTTGGCGGAGAAGCCGTCCGCATAGCCGGCCTCTTCCATCAAAGCCTTGGCCTTGTCGAGATCCTGCGTGTAGCAGAACAGTTCGGAGGGGTCGGTGGCGAAGGCCGGCATGGTCAGCGGGCCGGTTACCTCGCCCTCGCCCAGAAGCGCGGCATCGAGCACGTCCTGCCGGTCGATCGCGCAGGAGATCGCCTGGCGGACCTTCAGCTCCTTCATCGCGCCTTCCTCGGCATTGAGCTGAAGCACGTGATAGGACAGCACCGGCTCGCGATCGAGCGTGAGGCCGGGGTTGGAGGGCACAAGGGTCGCGACCAGCGGATCGTTGATCAGCGCGAAATCGACCTGACCGGTGCGCAGCGACGCGAGGATCGCGGTCTCGTCCGGAAGGACCGAGATATCGAGCCCGTCGATAGCGAGTTCGCCGCCGGCCCAGTTTTCATTGGCCGTCAGCGTCTCGCTGGAATTAGGCTCCCAGTTGTCCAGTACGAAGGGGCCGGAACCAAGCGTCTCCGTGCCAAGCGTGCCGGCCTCGATCGCCGAAGCGGGCACGATCGCCGCGTTGATCGACGACATCGCCGTCAGCAGCGGCACGTCCGGCTGCGACAGGTTGAAGACGACGGTTTCATCGTCCGGCGTATCGATGCTTTCAATCGACAGGAAGTTGGAGCGGGCCGAAGCACTGGTGGCCTCATCCAGAATGCGTTCGAACGACGCTTTCACATCCGCCGGCATCACCTTGTCGCTATTGGAGAATTTTGCATTCGGATCGAGCTTGAAGGTGAGCGTCTTGCCATCCTCGGAGAATTCCCAGGAGGCGGCGATGGCCGGCACCACGTTCAGTTCGGCATCGGTGCGCACCAGCGGCTCGTAGACGAGTTCCAGCAGGCGGATCGACGCGAAGGCGGTCTGCTTGTGCGGATCGAGGCCGGTCGCATCCTGCGACCACGCCATTTTCAGTGTCTCCGCCGAAGCCGGCGCCGCAGCGAGCGCGGCGGCAATCGCCAGCGCCGATGCAATCGTCTTGATTTGAACTCTTCCCATAACCAATTCCCTCGAGATGATGATTGTTGCCGGTCGTCGCGACCGGAGCGACTTCAGTCTTCGCGGCCTTGCGCCGTCTTCTGGTTGATAGCCTTGCGCAGATAGCCGCCCGATTTCGTCAGAAGATCGCGGCCTTCCTGCAATTCCATATCGGTCAGCGCCAGCAATATGGCGAGCTTGACGTCATTTCCGGTTTTCTCAAGCAGCGCCGCCGCCTCTTCCGCGTCGATGCCGGAAGCCTCCATGACGATGCGCACCGCGCGGGCGTAAAGCTTGGCGTTGCTGACAGTCACATCGACCATCAGGTTCTGGTAGACCTTGCCGATACGGATCATGCTGGCCGTGCTCAGCATATTGAGCACGAGCTTCTGCGCCGTTCCGGATTTCAGGCGGGTGGAGCCGGTCAGGACCTCGGGCCCGACGACGGGCGCGATCGAGATTTCGGCGATGGCCGCAATCGCAGAAGACGGATTGCAGGAGAGCGCGACCGTGCCGGCACCAATCTCCCGAGCATATTCAAGCGCGCCGATCACATAGGGCGTGCGGCCGCTGACGGCGATGCCGACCACGACATCGCGCTTCGAAAGATTGACGGCCTCAAGATCGGCGCGTCCCAAAGCAGGGTCATCCTCCGCGCCCTCGACGGCGGTGGTGAGCGCCGCATTGCCGCCGGCGATCAGGCCGACCACCATGCCCGGCGGAACCGAGAAAGTCGGCGGACATTCGGAGGCATCAAGCACGCCGAGCCGACCGCTGGTGCCGGCGCCGATATAGATCAGCCGTCCGCCGGCATTGAAGGCGGCAACGATGCGATCGACCGCCGCCGTGATCGGCGCGATCTCGCGGGCGACCGCGCCGGAGACCAGTCCGTCCTCGGCATTGATGGTTTCCAGGATCTCGCGCGTGCTCAAGAGGTCAAGCTCAACGCTTTTCGGGTTGCGCCCTTCGGAGACCAGTTTGTCGAGCTCGCCATTTAACAGATTCACGTTGGAATTCCCCTGCCCTTCAAGGCTTGCCGGTGAACGAATCCTCAGCAGCAGCCTTCTATCTTGCCCAAAGGCTATAATCGAGAATTCCAACTGTCAAATAATATCGCGAATAATTTATTCCAACTCAGACTACGCAATCGCCAAAACCAATTTGCAACAATTCCGTTGTATTCCCGAATTCAGGAATTTATTATTCGTGCCGATCGACCCTTTCGGAAAGGCAGGCCGTGTCCGTCCTCAGCATCATCGAAGCGCAGCTGGAAAGCCTCGCGCCGGCCGACCGGCAGATCGGCGATTTCATCCTCGCCCATCCGGACGAGGTGCTGCGACTGTCGTCCGCAAGCCTTGCCGAGAAGACCGGTCGCAGCCAGTCGAGCGTGGTGAAATTCGCGCAGAAGCTGGGTTTTTCCGGCTATCAGGACATGAAATTCGCCGTCAGCAAGGCCAAGGCCAGCGAATGGCGCGCGCCCGGCGCGCTGCATGCGAGCATAGAGCTTGGCGACAGCCACGCCACGATCGCCCAGAAGCTGATGGCGAGCAAGATGCACGCCATGCAGCAGACGCTCGCCGCCAATGACGAGAGCGCGATTTCTCGGGCGCTGGAAATCACCGATGCGGCGCAGCGCATTCATGTGGCCGGCGTCGGCGCGTCCTCGCTGGTGGCGCGCGATTTCTGCTACAAGCTGCAGAAGCTCGGCCGCTATGCGCTGCATGATTCCGACAGTCACGTGCAGATGGCCAATGTCTCCGCCGCCAGGCCCGGTGATGTGCTGTTCGCGCTCTCCTATTCCGGCGCGAGTATCGAGACCGTGCGGATCGCCGAACTTGCCCGCAAGCGCGCCGTCACCGTGATCTCGCTCACGGGCCCGAAACAGAACGCCATCGCCCGCGTCGCCGATCTCAATCTCTACACCATTGCGGATGAGGAAAAGGTGCGCTCCTCGGCGATCACCGCCCGCGATGCCCAGCTGATGCTGACCGACTTCATCTTCATCCTGCTGCTCCAGCGCCAACAGGACGCCGGCGACTACATTGCCGACAGTGGCGATGCGGTTACGGCGCTGAAGCTTGGCGAGAAATAGCGCGCGCATTCCCTTGGCCAGGAAGCTTCCCCGCTGATTGGCCGGCAGGCCTCCGATTGACGGAATCGCCCACCGGGTGCAATGATCCTGTCGCCCTTCCGCGGCCTTCAGGTGAAATGACCATGCCCACCCGCCTCGTTCCCAAAACCGTCAGCGTTCTGCGCGAAGGTTATTCTGCTTCCCGTCTGAAAAGCGACGCCATTGCCGGACTGACCGTCGCGATCGTCGCCCTGCCGCTGTCGATGGCAATCGCGATCGCCTCCGGCGTCTCGCCCGACCGCGGCCTTTATGCCGCGATCATCGGCGGCTTCTTCGTGTCTCTGCTGGGCGGCAGCCGCCACCAGATCGGCGGGCCGGCGGGGGCGTTCATCGTGCTGGTCGCAGCCTCCGTCGAGCGCCACGGCATTGACGGCCTGCTGATCGCCGTCATTCTCTCCGGCCTGATCATGATCGCGGCCGGCTATCTGAAGCTCGGAGCCTATATCCGCTTCATCCCCTATCCGGTGACCGTTGGCTTCACCGCGGGCATCGCCATCATCATCTTCGCCAGCCAGCTTTCCGCGATCTTCGGCCTCGATCTGCCCGGAAAGGAGCCAGGGCCCTTCGCCGAAAAGGTGGCCTATCTGGCGCAATATGTCGGCACCACCAATATTTCGGCCGTTGCCATAGCGGTGCTGACCATCGCCATCATCGTAGCCGTGAAGCGCTTCCGGCCGGGCTGGCCGGGCATGCTGATCGCCGTTGCCGTTGCAACCCTCGCGGCCTCTGCCCTCAACCTGCCGGTGGAAACCATCGGCAGCCAGTTCGGCGGATTGCCGCGCGGGCTGCAGTCCCCGGCCCTGCCCGCGCTGTCGCTTCAGAAGGTCATCGCCGTGTTGCCCGACGCCTTCGCCTTCGCGCTCTTGGGCTCGATCGAATCGCTGCTCTCCGCCGTTGTCGCCGACGGCATGACCGGGCGCCGGCATCGCTCCAACATGGAACTGGTCGGCCAGGGCGTGGCCAATATCGCCTCCGGCCTGTTCGGCGGCATCTGCGTGACCGGAACCATCGCCCGCACCGCGACCAATGTGCGCGCTGGGGCGACCAGCCCGTTTTCCGGCATGCTGCATTCACTGTTCCTGCTGCTGTTCATGATCGTCGCAGCGCCGCTGGCCCGCTTCATTCCGCTCGCAACCCTTGCCGGCGTTCTGGCGGTCGTCGCCTGGACGATGGTGGAAAAGGCCGCGATCCGGACGCTGCTGCGCACGTCGCGCGGCGATGCCGTCATCCTGCTCGTGACGCTTCTGCTCGTCGTCTTCCGCGACCTGACGGAGGGCATCGTCGCCGGTTTCGCGCTCGGCGCCGTCATGTTCATCGACCGCATGGGCAAGAATGTCGCCGTAAACCCATATTCCGACTACAACACCCGCCCGGAAGCCCCAATCGCCAATACCGATCCCGACACTGTGGTCTACCGCATTTCCGGCGCGTTCTTCTTCGGCGCGGCCGCCACCGTCGGCTCCGTGCTCGACCGGGTGGCCGGCGGCGCGCGCAATTTCGTGCTCGATCTCTCCGATGTCCCTTATGTCGATTCCTCCGCCGCCAACGTGCTGGAGGGCACGATCGGCAAGGCCGAACACAGCAGAGTTCGAGTTCTGCTCGCCGGCGCGACGCCGAGCGTCCGGTCTATCCTCGAAAGCCACGGGATTTCGGAGCCGCGCGTCGCCTATTGCGCCACCCTCGACGAGGCGGCCGCACGAATCGAAGCCGAGAAAAACGAAACGGCGGACTGAGGCGGGTACCACGGGCGCCTTCCTCCTCCCGCAACGCCGTACACAAGCTTTCGAGCGGAAATACATAACCGGAACATTGTTGCCTTTCTATATATAAAACAATGATTTGACGGGGGCTTGCGGATATGGAACAAATGGAGTACAAATATGTAAATTCTGAAATCGTCTAGGCGGCAGCGACAACAAGGGATAAGGTCCATGGCACAGAATTCACTAAAACTCGTCGAGGAAAAATCGGTGAACAAGAGCAAGGCGCTGGAAGCGGCACTTTCCCAGATCGAGCGCTCGTTCGGCAAGGGCTCGATCATGAAGCTCGGTGCCAATGACAGCGTCGTCGAGATCGAAACCGTGTCGACCGGCTCGCTCGGCCTCGATATCGCGCTCGGCATTGGCGGCCTGCCCAAGGGACGCATTATCGAAATCTACGGCCCGGAAAGCTCGGGCAAGACCACGCTCGCGCTGCAGACGGTGGCCGAGGCGCAGAAGAATGGCGGCATTTGCGGCTTCATCGATGCCGAGCATGCGCTTGATCCGGTCTATGCCCGCAAGCTCGGCGTCGACCTGCACGACCTCCTGATCTCCCAGCCCGACACTGGCGAGCAGGCGCTTGAAATCGCCGATACGCTGGTGCGCTCCGGCGCGCTCGACGTGATCGTGATCGACTCGGTTGCCGCCCTCACCCCGCGCGCTGAAATCGAGGGCGAGATGGGCGACAGCCTCCCCGGCCTCCAGGCCCGCCTGATGAGCCAGGCGCTGCGCAAGCTCACCGGCTCGATCTCCCGCTCCAACTGCATGGTCGTCTTCATCAACCAGATCCGCATGAAGATCGGCGTCATGTTCGGCTCGCCCGAAACCACCACCGGCGGCAACGCGCTGAAATTCTACGCCTCCGTCCGTCTCGACATCCGCCGGATCGGCGCGGTCAAGGATCGCGACGAGGTGGTCGGCAACCAGACCCGCGTGAAGGTGGTGAAGAACAAGATGGCCCCGCCCTTCAAGCAGGTCGAGTTCGACATCATGTATGGCGAGGGCGTTTCCAAGACCGGCGAGCTCATCGACCTCGGCGTCAAGGCCGGCATCGTCGAGAAGTCCGGCTCCTGGTTCTCCTATAATAGCGAGCGTCTCGGCCAGGGCCGGGAAAACGCAAAGACTTTCCTGAAGGAAAACCCGGCGATCGCCGACGAGATCGAGCTTGCGCTGCGCCAGAATGCCGGCCTGCTTTCGGAAGGTCTGCTCGATACGGATGAAGACGGCGGCGATGCCACCGGCACCAACGACGACTGAGATCTGTTGTAAGGACATTTCGAGATTTCGACGAAACAGCGGCTTTCTCGGGCCGCTGTTTTCTCTTGTCTGGACAGTATCTTCGCCTGTCGTTAAAAGCCGGGAAACGGACACACCAGAATTCAAAGGGACGTGCGCAGCATGAATGGCGTGAATGAAATCCGGTCGACCTTTCTCGACTACTTCAAGCAGAATGGACATGAAGTTGTCGCGTCCAGTCCGCTGGTGCCGCATAACGACCCGACGCTGATGTTCACCAATGCCGGAATGGTGCCGTTCAAGAACGTCTTTACCGGGCTTGAATCGCGGCCGTACTCGACCGCGACCACCGCGCAGAAATGCGTGCGCGCCGGCGGCAAGCATAACGACCTCGACAATGTCGGCTATACAGCGCGCCACCATACCTTCTTCGAAATGATGGGCAATTTCTCCTTCGGCGATTACTTCAAGGAGCGCGCGATCTCGCTTGCCTGGAACCTGATCACCGGCGAATTCGCGCTTCCCAAGGACAAGCTGCTGGTCACCGTCTACCACGAGGACGACGAGGCCTTTAACCTCTGGAAGAAGATCGCCGGCCTGCCCGACGAGCGCATCATCCGGATCGCGACCTCGGACAATTTCTGGTCGATGGGCGATACCGGCCCCTGCGGCCCCTGCTCCGAAATCTTCTACGATCATGGCGATCATATCTGGGGCGGCCCGCCCGGTTCGCCGGAAGAGGATGGCGACCGGTTCATCGAGATCTGGAACCTGGTGTTCATGCAGTATGAGCAGATTTCCGCCGACCGCCGCGAGAACCTGCCGCGTCCCTCGATCGATACCGGCATGGGCCTGGAGCGGGTCGCGGCCGTGCTGCAGGGCAAACACGACAATTACGACATCGACCTGTTCCGCAACCTCATCGCCGCGTCCGTGGATCTCACCGGCGTCAAGGCCGAGGGCGAGCATCGCGCCAGCCACCGCGTCATCGCCGATCACCTGCGCTCCTCCGCCTTCCTGATCGCCGACGGCGTTCTGCCGTCGAATGAAGGCCGCGGCTATGTCCTGCGCCGCATCATGCGCCGCGCCATGCGCCACGCCGAACTGCTCGGCGCGCGCGAGCCGGTGCTCTACAAGCTTCTTCCTGTCCTGGTCGGCGAGATGGGCCGCGCCTATCCCGAGCTGCATCGCGCCGAGGCGCTGATCTCCGAGACGCTGAAGCTTGAGGAATCCCGCTTCCGCAAGACCCTCGATCGCGGCCTGACGCTGCTTGACGAGGCGAGCCGCGAGCTCAAGAAGGGCGACAGCCTCGACGGCGAGACCGCCTTCAAGCTTTACGACACCTACGGCTTCCCGCTGGATCTCACCCAGGATGCCCTGCGCGCGCGCGGCATCCATGTCGACCTCACCGGCTTTCAGGATGCCATGCACCGCCAGCGCGCCGAAGCGCGCGCCCACTGGCAGGGCTCCGGCGACAAGGCGACCGAGACGATCTGGTTCGAGCTCGGCGAGAAGCATGAGGCAACCGAGTTTCTCGGCTACGATACCGAAAAGGCCGAGGGCATCACCCTGGCGCTCGTCAAGGATGGCGCTTCGGTGGATGCCGCACGCGAGGGCGATGCCGTCGCCGTCGTCGTCAACCAGACGCCGTTTTATGGCGAATCCGGCGGCCAGATGGGCGATACCGGCACGATCCGGACCGACAAGGCCGTTCTGCGCGTGACCGACACGCAGAAAAAGGGCCGCGGACTGTTCGTGCACTACGCCACCGTCGAGAAGGGCGACATCACCCGCGGCGAACCGGTTTCGCTGGAAGTCGATCACGCGCGCCGCTCGCGGCTTCGCGCCAACCATTCGGCCACCCACCTCATACATGAGGCGCTGCGCGAGCGGCTCGGCAACCACGTCGCTCAGAAGGGCTCGCTGGTCGCGCCGGAGCGGCTGCGTTTCGACATCTCGCACCCCAAGCCCCTGAGTGCTGAGGAACTGACCGACGTCGAAAACATGGCCAACGAGATCGTGCTGCAGAACGCCCCGGTCGCAACCCGGCTGATGAGCGTCGACGACGCGATCGCGGAAGGCGCCATGGCGCTGTTCGGCGAGAAATACGGCGAAGAGGTGCGCGTCGTGTCGATGGGTACCGCGACGTCGGGTGAAAAGGCCGGCAAGACCTATTCGCTGGAACTGTGCGGCGGCACCCATGTGCGCGCCACCGGCGATATCGGCCTGATCCGGATCGTCGGCGAAAGCGCGGTCGGCGCCGGCGTGCGGCGCATTGAGGCGCTGACCGGCGTCGATGCCCGGCGCTATCTCACCGACCAGGATGAAAGGTTGAAGGCGCTGGCGGCAAGCCTGAAGGTCCAGCCCGACGATGTCGGCAATCGCGTGGATGCGTTGCTGGACGAACGCCGCCGGCTGGAACGCGAACTCACGGAGGCGCGCAAGCAGCTTGCCCTCGGCGGCACGGGACCGGCCGATGAAGCCGAGAAGATCGGCGATATCAACCTGATCGCCAAGGTGCTCTCGGGCGTGGCGGCGAAAGACCTGAAGGGCATGGCCGACATCGCCAAGACCAACCGCGATCACACCGCCGTCGTCTTCATCGCCGTGGCGGACGATGGCAAGGCAAGCGTCGTCGTGTCGCTGACGGAAGACCTGACGCAGAGGTTCTCCGCGGTCGATCTGGTGCGCGTGGCCTCTGCCGCGGTCGGCGGCAAGGGTGGCGGCGGACGCCCCGACATGGCCCAGGCCGGCGGCCCCGATGGCGCGAATGCCGAGGCTGCGATCGATGCCGTGCGGTCAGCGCTCGCCGGCTAAGGCCGGCAACGGTCTACTCGAAACCTTGCGGGGGTCTTGTGACGCTCCGCTTCGCGTCTGGATCAAGCGGCCGGATCAGGCCGCTTTTTCATCCAGCGCAACGGCATCGAACGCGCGCGCGATCACCTCCGGCCCCGCGCCCGGCTTCGTCGCCTCGGTTGAAAGGATCTGGCGATAACGGCGCGCGCCGGTATGGCCGCTCATCAGGCCAACCATATGGCGCGTGATCTGGGAAAGCCGGGTGCCCGCGGCCAGTTCCCGCTCCGCATAGGCCATCATCGCGTCGCGCAGCGCTTCCCAGTCCAGCGCCCGGCGCGGCTCGCCGAACAGTCGATGATCGACGTCAGCCAGTATTGCAGGCGTCTGGTAGGCCGCCCGCCCCATCATTACGCCATCGACTTTTTCGAGATGGGCCTCGGCCGCATCCATGGTCAGGATGCCGCCATTGATGCCGATGAAGAAATCGGGATGCCGCGCCTTCATGGCATAGACGAGCGGGTAGTCGAGCGGAGGAACCGAGCGGTTTTCCTTGGGGCTGAGCCCCTTCAGCCATGCCTTGCGGGCGTGAATCCATAGCGCATCGGCCCCGGCGCCCGCCATCCGGTCGACGAAATCCGGAAGCACCGCATAGGGATCCTGATCGTCCACGCCGATCCGGCATTTGACCGTGACCGGCACCGAAACAGCCGCCTTCATCGCCGAAACCGCCCGTTCCACGACCTCGGGCGTCTTCATCAGGCAGGCGCCGAACGTACCGGACTGAACGCGGTCCGACGGGCACCCGACATTGAGATTGATCTCGTCATACCCGAAATCGCTGCCGATCGCCGCCGCCTCCGCAAGCTTCACCGGATCGGACCCGCCAAGCTGCAGCACCACGGGATGCTCCACCGGCGAAAAGCCCAGCAGCCTCTCGCGATCGCCATGCAGCACTGCATCGGCCACGATCATCTCCGTATACACCTGCCCGCGCGTCATCATCTGCCGATGAAAAAACCGACAATGCCGATCCGTCCAATCGATCATGGGTGCCACGGCAAAGCGGGAAGCTCCTACAAACTCTTGTTTTTTAGTTTTTTCAGACACTTATAGAAATCCTATTTCTGTCTCTTTTCCGCTCGTTCGGTACCAAACCCGTCGATTTCGACACTGGACTTGGTACAAAGTACCAAATAAAGTTTCGTGTACCAAATCAGGAGATCACCATGGGCTCAATCAGAACACGCAAACGAAAAGATGGCAGCAGCAGCTACCTTGCCCGCTTGCGAGTGATGCGAGAGGGGACGTCCTATCACGAGACCAAGACTTTTGACAGACGCCCAGCTGCAGCCGCATGGATAAAGAAACGCGAGAAAGAGCTGGCCAGACCTGGCGCGCTGGAGGAGTTAAACGCATATGACCCGCCGCTGTCCAAGGCCATCGAGCGCTATACCGAAGAAGCGGTTAAAGAAATCGGACGCACGAAGGCACAAGTCCTGAAGACCATCTCGACCTATCCGATCGCCGACATGCCCTGCTCCGCCATCAGGTCGAAGAATATCATCGAATTCCTTCAGTCCCTTCCCGGGCAACCACAAACCGTCGGGAATTACGCAAGCCACCTCGCCTCCATATTTGCCATCGCGCGGCCGATGTGGGATTTCCGACTTGACGACAGGGAAATGAGAGACGCCGTCACGGTGGCGCGCCGCATGGGGATCATCTCCCGTTCGGCACAGCGGCACCGCAGACCCACCCTCGACGAACTCGACCGCTTATTGACGCATTTCATCGATCGGCGCCGAAGAACACCTCAGGCCATGCCAATGCACAAGGTGATCGTTTTCGCTCTTTTCTCGACCCGCCGACAGGCAGAGATCACCCGCCTCACCTGGGCAGATTTCCAGAAACAACACAAACGTATTCTGGTCCGAGACATGAAGCACCCGGGTGAGAAGCTCGGCAATGATACATGGGTCGACCTGCCCGACGAAGCCATCCGTATCATCGACAGCATGCCCAAGCGTAAATCGGAGATATTCCCCTACTCCCCGGATGCAATCACAGCGAACTTCACGCGGGCTTGCAAGCTGCTTGGAATTGAGGACTTGCACTTCCACGATCTGCGCCATGACGGCATCTCGCGCCTGTTCGAGATGGGCTGGAACATCCCGCATGTCGCAGCGGTCAGCGGACACAGGTCCTGGGTAAGCCTGAAACGCTATACGCATATCCGTGAGACCGGTGACAAATATGCCAATTGGCCGGGCTTGCAGATCGCGAGCGAAAACGAGTGAACGCCCCCCGCGAGGTCGTTCAGCTTGTCTCTTTGAGATCACTCTGATGAGACATGCTCCCGAATACCTTGTTGCCACTTCTTTTTTCGGGAATCGGTCGCCCCGAAGCAAGATTTCGTTTCAAGTTGCTACTAGCCTCTACACGTCAAACATTCCGGCTCAGGATGTAAAAAACGCGTCTTGCCCCTCTGCTCACACAGAAAATCAAAGCAATTCCGTCAAAAATTAAATAGCAGAGATGTTAAAGCAGACGCCCCAAAAAGCATCGCAGCCTCTGCCCTTCTATCAAAAGTACGTAAACGTCTCACTGGGCGTGCCGGTGCAGAAAACCGCAAACCCGGTCGATCCGTTCGCGCTCGTCCGTCTGGTGGCGCTCGCGCGCATCCTGATGCTCGCCTCCGTAGGGCGGCTCTCCGCCGGACGCACGGAGATGAGCGATGAGTTGCAGGCGCTCTGCTTCCTTGCCGGGGCTAACTCGATCTTTATCGGCGACCAGTTGCTGACGACGGCGAACCCAGCGGCTTTGAAGGATCACTATCTGTTGCAACGGCTCGGCATGCATGTGGCGCCGGGCGGGCCACAAGGCTCTGCCATGGCGGCCGAGTAGCTCAATCGCGCAGGATTCGGGCGATGACTTCTACCCCCGAACGATCTCGGGTTCGTCTAGCGCAGCATAGCCGAGGCGAATACTAGGCGAGAGCAGTTTGGAGAGCGTGCCTACGTGGACCAGCGACATATTCGCAGGGGCGTGGACCTCGCACGGCAGGACCGGGCGGCCGGCAAAGCGGTATTCGTGATTGTAGTCGTCCCCAATCAGCGCAACGCCGTGACGATCGACCAAATCCAGTAGCTGTGGCCGCCGCGCCCATAGTCATCCTGGCCGGATACTGGTGATGGGGTCTGACATAAACGGCAGCGATGAGCGAACACAGGAAATGTGCGAAATCGCTTACAGGCTGCGATTGGATTGCCTTGAGGGTCATAACCGTACCCTTGCCCGTGCCGGATGGAGTTCGACACCCACTTGTATAGCAATATGTGCACTCAATTTGTTGAAACACTGCTCAGAAGGGTCGAAAGCGGTAGCCCTCACGGCTATACGAGCCGAATTAAATTCATATGTACCTGCAATATTTCGAGGTTCGTTTCGAAAGGCTTTGATATTACGATGACTTGGTATGTGGCTCATCGCTGCCGCGTCTGTCCTCTGTCAGCGGCAGGACTTGCCTGGCTCACATCTCTGGTTTGGATCTACACGAAAGTTGGCCTGACCGGTTTTGCATCCGGCGTTGCGCTATCGTTCCTCGTCACGGTGCCGGTGTTCGCAACGATCATGTGGTTGGGACAGAGGGCACCAGAAAGGCGGTGGTTGCTGTTGTCGTCCTTCCTGTGGGGCGCTGCTATTGCCCCGTTTTTCTCCCTGATATCACAGGAAAGCCTGCAGGCCCTGGCCGACAACCTTGTCGGGCCGACATTCGGCCACTGGTTCCGGCCGCTGGTCATAACACCCGTGACGGAAGAAGCGTTCAAGGGCCTCTTCCTGCTGTGGCTGCTGATATCGCGCCGGTCGGATTTCCGTGGGCTGCTGGACGGGATCGTGCTGGGAGGGATGATCGGTGCGGGTTTCGCCTTCACCGAGCAGATCTTGTATTTCGGTAATGTCATGGTCACCTATCTGGGCAGCGCGGCGACTGACAGCGCAGCAACGACGACATTCGTCATGAGTCTCGTCTTGCGCGGCGTCTTGGTGCCGTTCATGCACCCCTTCTTTGTTGCGTTTATCGGTCTGGGCGTTTCATACGCTGCCGCCGTGAAGGACCGGTCTCGGCAATTGGTCGGGGTGATTGTCGGCTTTCTGTTTCCCATCTTGCTGCATGGACTTTGGGACTGGGCCGGTCTGGCCGCCAATGACCGGTTTCTCATCTTCAAAATCTATGCGTTCGTGATGGTTCCCCTGTTTTTCGGGCTGGTGGCTTTCGCGCTGGTTCTGCGCCGCAGGCAACCTGCTTTTTGAACAGGCATCAAAGAACAGGAGAGATGCTGAGTTTACGCTGAGGCGGCGGTAATGTTGCTGCCAGTTCGAAAAAAACCGGCCAACAGTGCGAGGATGGCGAAACAGGTCACTGCCATTCCGGTGCCATAGCCTGTCATCAGGATCCCGAATACCGGCGCGCCGACGGTTTGGCCGATGGCGATGGTCAGGAACCCGATCGTCAGACCGGTCGCGGGCCGGTCTGGCAAGGCATGCACGCCCCAGATCAGATAGACGCCTGTCAGCATCATATAGGCAGCGCCAAAAAGCGCTCCGCCGATCAGCGCAAAAGCGGGGCCTGCGACATTCGATCCGGCTGCGATGACGCCGCCTGCCATGAGCCACAGAAAGGCCCGATGGACCCGATCGAGGCCGAAGCGGGCGACTAGGTGACCGGCCAAGGCGCCGGTGACGCCGCCCGCACCGATTGCGCTCCACAGGGCGGCGGCTCCCGTCAGTCCCCAGTTCAGCCGCTGCGATACAAGCTCGCCGCCAAAGGACCAGAGCGCGGTGCTCGCCGCCCCCATCAGAAAGGCGGCAAGGACAAGACGCAGCACAGCGCCGGTCATTGGCGGCAAACCACCCACGCCCCTACCCTTGCGTGCGCCGGGCAGCGATAGTGCAGCGGCGATTGCGAAAACCGCGGCAATGAAGGCAAAGACACCGAAGGCCAGCCGCCATTGCCCGGAGATTGCCAGAGCAATCGACGCCGAGAGGACCACGCCGGCACTTGTCCCCGCATTGATGGCGGTGTTGGTCATGTCCTGCCGGTTTTTCCGGACCGCAGCCGCAACAGCCGCGGCCATTGCCGGTGAGGCAAGACCGGTGCTCGACCCGGCTACCACGACGGCAACGGCCAGAACAAGCGGGTTCGGCGCGAGTGCGATGCCTGCCATGCCGAGAGCGGCAACCACGCCTGCCGCTGTGGCGACCGCACGGGCGCCAATCCGCTCGGTCAGGGCGGCGGAAGTGATGATGGCGATGCAATAGGCGGCAAAAGCGCCGCCGGAGATCACGCCGCTGAGAGCGGGGCCAAGGCTCAGTTCGGCACTGATTTGCGGCAGGAACAGGCCGAAGGCAAAACGGGCAAAGCCATAGCAGACCGCGATCAGACCGAAGCCCACGGCGCCGACAAGAAGAGCAGGGTTCATTGGCGCGCCGCCTCCAGCAAAACAGCGGCCGCCGACCGGGCAGCGGACACGGCCTCATCCCCGCGATAGGCCGCGGCATGGGTCGCCCCTTCAAAGAGGATGAGCAGCTGATCGGCCAGGGCCGGATCGGCATGGCCAAGCTCGGCGGAGACAATATCGCCAATCCGTTGCCGCAATGCCGCCTTGTGCGCGGCGACCGCCTCATAGATTTCCGGAATGTCACCGCCGGTCTCGGCAAGGGCGCGAAGGAACAGGCAACCCCGCATCCCCTCGCTCCGGATCCAGTCCGCAAGAGCGGCAAAGAGCGCATCCACGCTCTCCACCTTCATCCTCGCCATGAACCGCCGGTCACGTTCCGCAAGCACCCGCACCATGAGCTGGGCCTTGCTGCCGGCATGCTTGTAGAGCGTCCGGCTCGACATTCCCGCGGCCGCCGTCAGCAGGTCCATCCCTGTCCCCATATAACCGTGGCGGTCGAAAAGCTGTTCGGCGGCGACCGTGAGCCTGGTCGTTATGTCCATGGTCATCTTCCCTCGTGAAACGGAGGAAGATGTAAAACGATCGTTTTACTTATTCAAGTCCATGGAGGCCAAAAGCAATGAAACCGGCGTCTTCATCGCCCCGCCCCGGTACTGCCGCCGGATATCGCCGCGGCGGTACCGGGACCTTGCAAGGTGGCATCGAGCGCCGCGCGACCGCTTCCGGCAAGCCAGGACCGAAACGAGAGCAGTTCGGGATTGAGTTCACGCATGAGGTCGAAATCGACCTGTTCTGCAAGCGGGCCGTTTTCCAAACTTGATGCCATCTGCGCCAGATCGGCATTGGCGGCCAGAATCTCATCGGGAAACCGGGCATAGGCGATGGGCCTGCCTGCAACCTCGGTGAACGCGGCGGCCAATTCGTGGCCGGTCACCCGGTCGCTGGCGATTTTCATCGCCACGCCTGCAAACCGGGCCTTGTCCGCGAAGATCGCAGCGACAATCTTGCCGATGTCTTCCACGGCGATGAGCTGCATTGCGTGATCGGGACGGATCAGCGAGACGAGCCGCCCTTCCTCCAGTCCGAAGTCGGGCCGGACCAGCATTTCCATGAAGATCATCGGCCGGACAATGGTTGCGGCAAGCGGCAGATCACGGATATGCGCCTCGATACGCGGTTTGGCATCGAAGCGCGGAATACCGGTCAGTTTCTCACCGACGCTTGCGCCCGAGGAATAGACGAAATGGTCGACCCGGCTCTTTGCGGCGAGATCGGCGATGGTTTTCCCGTATCGGACCTCGTCTTGCGCCGACAGGGTGCCGGGCAGCACGCTGAAGACGCCATGGACGCCCTTCATTGCGGCCTCGATTGTCGCGGTTTCTTCGAATGACCCGCGCATGAGTTCGGCACCGGCCTGCTGCAAGGCAAGCGCGGCCGGTTTGGAAGGATCGGACACGAAGGCTCGGACAGGCCATCCGGCCTTCAGCAATGCTCTGGCCACCGATCCGCCCTGCCGCCCGGTGGCGCCGAAAACCAGAATGGAATGTCGATCATGTGTCATGGGTTACCCTCGCGTTGAACAAGGGCTATCCATATATACGGTTTTCGCCGGGCCGGAAGACGGCACATTTCTGAGCCTCAGGCACAAGAATGTAGCTTTTGGAGACAATCATGACCGACAAAACCGAGGATGGCGGCTCCTTCAGGCCATATCCATCCAATGGCATTTGCGCAAAACTGGGCGACAAATGGACCGCTCAGGTGCTCTGGCAGCTGTCACACGCCGACGGGCAAAAGCTGCGCTACTCCGCGCTTAAATCCGCCATGGATGGAATCACTCAGCGTATGCTGACGCTGACCCTGCGCAATCTCGAACGGGACGGTCTGGTGGCCCGTCATTCCTTTCCCGAGGTGCCGCCACGCGTCGAATATGAATTGACCTATATGGGCGCGGACTTGTTACGTGCGCTCGAAGGCGTCAACGCCTGGATATGGGATAATCTGCCGCGCGTTGAGGAAAGCCGGCGAAACTACGATCATGCTGACAACTGACTGACCCGGTTGCGGTCACTCGGGTTCGCTGCCTTGTCGGGCCTTGAGAGCGGACCTGACACCTTCCCTTGTCTTCTGCCATAGCTCAAGCAGTTCGCGGCGACGCCGTGGCGGTTTACGTTCCAGAACCCTGATCCCGGACATGCGCTCGGCGCGAAAATGGCGGATGGCATCGCGCTCTTCGCACCAGGCGATCAACAGGCAATGCGTATCGTCATAGCCGAGAAGGATCGGCCAGACGCTGCGCTCGCTGACGGTGCCTTCCAGAGAGCGGTAAGTGAAGGCCAGCACCCGTCCCCGCCGAAGCGCGTCGCGCAGCAATGTCGTATCCGGCCTCTCCTCCTGTGGCGTGACGTCAGCGGGACGTATGCCCAGTGTCGGCTGTTCCAGCACGAAACGGCTACCTTCAGGCAAGGCAAACCGGATCTTTGACAAGGCATCCTGCGCCAGCCGGGCAAGCGCCTGATCGGGATGCCGGGCGACCCATTGCGCGCCGAGCGCAAGCGCCTCGGCCTCTTCGGGGCTCAGCGCCAGCGGCGGCATCTCATAGTCTCAGCACATATCCAAGGCCCGCTTCGCCCTGGATCGGAACTCTTTGACCAATCAGTTCGGCAATATCCCGGTAGACCGTGCGCCGCGACACCTCGATCTCTGCCGCAATCGCCGCAGCCGTGACCGGCCGCGATGTGCGGCGCAGGATTTGAATGATCTGAAAAAGACGGTCGGCGCTGCGCATTCTGGACTCCTGTTGCCACAATGCTGGCAGCAGCGCTCATTTACAAGGCTCCTTCTCCGATCGTCGATCGCTTCCAAACAGGAGACCAAAATGAAATTCGCCTCTCTTCGCCTCATCGCGCGGGACATCAATGGCCTTGTCGCCTTTTATGAAATGGTTACCGGCTTGAAGGCCGAATGGCTGGCGCCCGTCTTTGCCGAAATCGTGACGCCATCGGCGGCTCTCGCCATCGGCAGCGCCGACACCGTCGCGCTTTTTAAGGAAGGGACGGCGGAGCCCGGGGCCAATCGTACCGCCATCATCGAACTGCAGGTGGCCGATCTGGATGCCGAGTTCGAGCGACTGAAAGGACTTGTTGAGATCGTTCATCCGCCGAAGCTCCTGCCCTGGGGCAACCGGACCTTCCAGCTACGCGACCCGGAAGGAGCGTTGATCAGCCTCTATATGCCGGTAACCGATGCGGCCAAGGCGCGTTTCGGAAACCGCTGATACTGATCGATTTTTATCCGGCTCGGTGCGCACACTATGCTGCCAGCCGTTTCGGCCCGCGAGGGCGATCCCGCTATCGAGATCAGGGAATGTCAAGCAGATGGGACGATAGGGATCGTCATTTGCGGTCCAGCCCACAAGAAGCCCGACGGCCGACGCTCGAGCCGACTCAAACCCGAGTATCCAAAATTGCCGCCTAATTGGGATGGAGCGACCCGTCCTGTAGATCAACGCTGTCAGCACGTTGGGAGGTGTCAGGCCAGTTCCGAGGATTTTCGATAGAAACGGGGCGCTGTTGTGTCCTTTCATGATGGTTTTCACCTCTTTTCGGGTTGCGGCACCGGCGGCGTCAACGCCGCCGGTGCGAGAGCGATCATTAGGCGGCAGGCTCAGCCTCTTCGCCATCGCGATCGCCGGGCTTGTCGGGGGCTCCGGTCTCTCCTGCGCTCTCCAGCTTTTCAAACTTGATCTTCCGATCATCCACGGCCCAGGTGACGCGTACCTTGTCGCCGTCCTCGATCCGGCCTGAAAGCATCTCGCGGGCGAGCTCGGTTTCCAGTTCCGACCGGATTAGCCGTCGCAATTCGCGGGCTCCGAACTCCGGCCGGAAGCCCACCGCTCCGAAATGCTCCGCAACGCTTTTGTCGTAGTCGAGTTCGACCCCTTGAGTCATCGCCGTGCGAGCGACACGGGCCAGTTGCAGCTCGACGATCTGCCGAATTTCCGACTGGTTCAGCGAATGGAAGACGATGATCTCGTCGATCCGGTTGATGAACTCGGGCCGGAAATGAACGCGCAGAACGTCCATCAGTTCGGCCTTCTGCCCGGCCTCGTCGAACTCCTTGGTTCCGCGCTTGCGAAGGTTGCGCTGGATGATGTCGGAGCCGAGGTTAGACGTGGCAATGATGATGGTGTTGGTGAAATCCACCACGCGACCCTTGCCATCGGTCAGGCGGCCTTCATCGAAGACCTGAAGCAGGATGTTATATACATCCGCATGCGCCTTCTCGATCTCGTCGAGCAGCACGACAGAATATGGCCGGCGCCGGACCCGTTCCGTCAACTGCCCCCCCTCGTCGTAGCCGACATAGCCCGGCGGGGCGCCAATCAGCCGCGCGACCGCGTGACGTTCGCCATATTCGGACATGTCGATGCGGATCATTGCGTCCTGATCACCGAAGATCGTCTCGGCCAAGGTCTTGGCCAACTCGGTCTTGCCTACGCCGGTCGGGCCGAGGAACAGGAAGGTTGCGGTCGGGCCGGAGCCCTCGCGCAGTCCGGCGCGCGCCAGTCGCACGGCATCGGCAACGGCATGAATGGCCTCTTCCTGGCCGATTACACGCTCATGCAACTTTTCCTCTAGCTTCAGGAGTTTTTCGCGCTCTTCCGTGGTCAGTTCGCTCACTGGCACGCCCGTCAATTTAGAGACGATCTGCGCCACGTGGTCGGCGCGTACCTCGGCCGTGGCAGAGGCCCGGTCTCGCTTCCAGGTCGCCATCAATTCGTCGAGTTCGACCTGTTTCGCGTCCAGTTCCTTCTTTAGCTCTCCAGCGCGGTCGAATTGCTTGCGACCGGCGGCGTAGTCCTGTTCGCGCCTGATCTGAGCGACCTCAGCTTCCAGTTCCTGCACGTCGACGGGTCGCGCGGTGGCGCTGATCTTCACCCGGGCGGCGGCCTGGTCTATCAGGTCGATGGCCTTGTCGGGCATGAAACGGCCGGTGACGTAGCGGTCGGAAAGCTCGGCTGCTGCGACGATGGCCTCGTCGGTAATCGTCACCTTGTGGTGGCTTTCCAGCGTGTCGCGAAGGCCGCGCAGAATCATGATCGTCTGTGCCACCGTCGGCTCGTCCACATATACCGGCTGGAAGCGGCGCTCTAGCGCGGCGTCCTTCTCGATATATTTCTGGTACTCGTTCAGTGTGGTCGCACCGATCAGATTCAACTCGCCACGAGCCAGTGCCGGCTTGAACGTATTGGCGATGTCCAGCCCACCTTCGCCGCCGCCCTGTCCAGCTCCGACGATGGTGTGGATCTCGTCAATGAACAGGATCATGTCGGCCTTGTTGGCCTCGATCTCTTTCAGGATCTTCTGGACCCGCTCCTCGAACTCGCCGCGATACTTGGACCCGGCGACCATCGAGTTGATATTGAGCTCGACCAGCCGCTTGTCGCGTAGCGCCTCGGGCACTTCCCCCGCGACGATGCGCTGCGCCAGCCCCTCGATGATTGCAGTCTTGCCGACACCGGGTTCGCCGATCAGCACCGGATTGTTCTTCTTGCGACGCGCCAGAACCTCGATCGTCGTCTCGATCTCTCGCGCCCGGCCGATCACCGGGTCAAGCTTGCCCTCGCGCGCCAACTTCGTCAGATCGCGGCTGTATTCATCGAGATCGGGAGTGCTCGATGGGGTCTCGACGCGGCCTTCCTCGGCCCCCTGACCGACGGCCTTCGTCACCTGTTGGCGTAGCGCCTGCGGCGTCAGGCCCAGCCGGTTCAGGATGCTCGACGCCACGCCCTCACCCTCTTCGGCAAGGCCGATCAGCAGGTGTTCGGGGCCGACATAGGAATGGCCCAACTCGTTTGAGGCTATGAAAGCGCGGTTCAGCGCATCTTTGACCCGCGGGCTGACCCCGATCTCGCGATCCTCGTGAGTGGCGTCGCCCTTCTTCGCCTCGCGCTCGATTTGGCGGCGTAGATCGTCGACGTCGATCTTGACCTGCCCCAACACCGTGCGGACAACGTCGGAGCCGGTCAGCGCCAGCAGAAGGTGTTCCGTATCGACCTCGGTGCGGCCGAATTCGTGCGCTTTCTGGCCCGCCTGTTGCAAAAGCTTGTTAGCCTGTTCGCTCAAGCGGTCGGCAATATTGATGCCGCCGCGCCGCGCGCCGCGTCCCACCTGTCGGATCGGGACGGCTTGCCCCTGATCCTCGCCCAAGCGGTCGAAAAGGCCACCGCTATCGCCGAAGAATTCATCGAAGAGCGAGCGTCCGCTGAATAGGGATTCCAACGGCGATGCGCTGCGGCCCTGCCGTCGGGCGATCCTGCGGTAGTCCTCGTCGCAAAGCTCCATCACCTTGCGTTCACCGTTTGCAGAGACCTGCGCACGAAAGCTGGCAGGTCGGGATTTGCAGATATCACAGATGCCATTTGCCATTTTCTACCTCCGTCAGGTTCCCAGTCGAACAATCCGGGCTGGGTCTATGTTTTCAGGCCGCTTCTCCCTTCTTCGCGCGGACCTGTTCTGCGATGGCCCGAAGGTCGGGCTCATTCAGCGTCTCGCGGTCGAGCAGATCGCGCGACGTTCCCTCCAGCAGCGCCCGGTTCGCCTCAAGAAGCGCGACCGTACGCGCGAAGATGTCATCGATGATTGCCTTGACAGCTACATCCATCCGCTCGGCCGTTGCCTCGCTGTGGCGGCGGTTGAGCCAAGCGGATTGATCACCCGTGCCAAGGAAGCCGGGCCGCTCGTTGTCATAGCTGACATGGCCCAGATCGGGGTCCATGCCGTAGCGTGCGACCATGCACGGGCGATGTCGGTCGCCTTCACCAGGTCATCCGCGGCACCAGTCGAGAGGTGATCGTAGATGACCTTCTCGGCCGCGCGCCCGCCCAGAAGAACGGCAATCTTATTTTCCAGCTCCTCGCGGGTCATCAGAAAGCGGTCCTCGGTCGGGCGCTGGATGGTGTAACCGAGCGCGCCGATCCCGCACGGGATGATCGAGACCTTGTGCACGGGATCGCTCCCGAGCAGCACCATTGCGACCAGCGCGTGCCCCATTTCATGATGCGCGACGATTTCCCGCGTCACTACACCAACTCCGCTAGCAACAAGGACCGCAAGGCTCTCACCAAGAAGTTTGCCCGCCCCCTATAACGAGAGGACGGGCACGATACGCTATCAAGTCTTCAATGCGGAATTCCCTCCATCATCTCGCCAGCGTCGCCAGACCGGAAACGCAATTGCAAGAATACTGAAGACAAACTGAACGGCCAAAAATGGTACGGTTACCTCCATGAAGAATATCCATGGGATAAAGGCGGCCCAAATGCCAGCAGCCATGCGCAGCCAATCGAACTCCTCACGCTTTCGCCAAACCGCAAGAGCACTTAAAACGGCAATCAGCCCCCCCATCGAAACCGAACACCAGAATGCCGCACCGGCGATTTCCGCGTAAAATGCTAGCCCGACAAGACAAACACCTGCCAGAAGGCTGATGATTTCGCCCAGTTTTTCGTTATCAGATAGCCAGTTCCTGTTCATTTCACGCCTCCCATTAATCCCGAGTTGGCCGCATCAATGACAATTGTCGTGGTTTGGTGGCAGAGAGAAAATTAGTCAGATCATCCTCGCTGATTGCACGACTTGCTATTTCCTTCATCGCCAGTTCGGCCAGTGAGCACTCAGCATCATCGACCAATGGCTGCGCACCGGCTTTCAACGCATGCCCGCGCGCGCTTGCGGCCAGAACGAGGCCGAAATGATCCGGCACGACCTTTTTCGCATCTATTACGATATATGGATTCATCACTCCACCTCCTTTCCTCACGCGGCCACGGCCTGATCGATGTGCCCTTCCAATGCCCGCAATGCCCTCTCAATCTCTTCGGTGAGCGGAGGGAGATCGGGGACCGGCATGCCATCGGTGCTGGCCTGATCCTGTAGGTATTCGTCATAGGCCCAGTTCATCAGGATCGAACGCCGTGCCTCTATCGGTAGCGATGCGTCCCGCGCCACTTCCATCGGTGAGCGTCCGTCGGCTCCGCCGACAGGGTCGCCACGCTCTGTCGCCTTCGCCATTGCCTCGCGATAGGCCACGCGGTGGCGATGAAGAGCGAGCCGTTCCAGCGTCGCATCGGAAAAGGCCGCCACGGCTCGGCCCGATCGCGCCGTATCTTTCTGCCTTGTATCGACGGACGGATGTACCGCATAGGCAACGCCCATCCGCTCGGCATGCCGAACCGCCGCCTCCAAGGTTGGAAATTCAAGCTCAATCTGCTGCAGTGTGTCGGCACTCGCGGTCCAGCCCATCACCGGCTCGATTGTACGCGGCCGGCGCGGTTCAAACCGCAGCCGCCATTTCCTCGTGCGTGCTTTGCCAGACGTCGTTGCCGATCGGGCCGGTTTGAAGATGCGCGCAACCGCATCCTCGGGGAAGATCGAACCGCCGAAAAGCGGACTTGTCGCACTCCCCGGCCTGAAACCGGTATGTGTTTTCGGTGTAAACTGTCCCAGTATCACATTCATGCTTGCGCTCTCCATTCTCAATGAAGCACACCCGGCCGCCGCAAGCGCGACGGCCGGAACGCTGAAGCTTGGCGACAACGGCCTTAACCGTTGATCGCTATGCGCTTGACCTGGGCCTGCGCCTTTTCGGATTTGGGCAGGGTAATGTTCAGAACGCCATTGGCGAACTTCGCATCGATCTTACTTTCATCGACTTCGACGGGTAGAGGAATCCGCCGTTCAAAGTGCCCGTAGAAGTGCTCTGAGAACTGACGGTCCTGATCCTCGTTCTTAGCGGTTTTCTCTCCGCGTATGGTGAGGACTCCGTTGTCGAGCAGCAGTTCGACATCCTTTTCCTCCATACCCGGCAGTTCGACGTTCACGCGGATTTCCTTGTCGGTCTCGGAAACCTCAACACTCGGCCAACCGCCGACACCGCCTTTTCCTGACCCGACAAAAGCTGGCAGACGACCATCGAAGGATCGCCAGAAATCATCGAAAAGACGGTCGAATTCACGATGGAAAGCAACAAAGGGATCGCTGCTTTCATTGCGCCAGGACGCAAGAGCCTGTTCGTCGCGGCCCTTGGCCCACGGGATCAAATCACGTACAGACATCTAAATTCTCCTTTCTGTTTTCTGGGTTGCCTCGAGAACGCGCCGGACACCCGGCGCGCCCACCGTTACGCCGCACCTCAGGCCGCAACAGGTTCTGCCTTGGTTTTACGCGCGGTTTCGATCTGCGGCACCTGTTTGCCCGGCAGGGTTTCCTGCGTCGCGATTTCAATCCGGCGCGGTTTCAGCGCTTCGGGAACCTCGCGCTTCAGCGCGATGGTCAACAGGCCCTTATCAAGACGTGCGCCTTCGACCCGCACATGGTCGGCAAGTTCGAAACGGCGCTCGAACGCATTGCCAGCAATGCCACGGTAAAGATAGCTCTGGCCATCCTCAGGCGCTTCCTTGCGTCCAGAGATAACCAGCATATTGCCGTTCTGGGTGAGGGTCAGTTCGTCCTCGGTAAAACCGGCCACCGCCATATCGATGCGGTAAACGTCTTCACCGTTCTTGACGATGTCATAAGGCGGCCATGTATCGAGTGTTTCCACCCGGTTTGCGGCCTCCAAGGCGTCGAGCATACGATCAAAGCCGATGCTCGAACGGAACAGGGGAGAAAAATCTACTCTGGTTGCCATAACCATATCCTCCTTTTGAAGCAACATGGATACTGACGTTGGATACGCTTTGTTTTCCGCGCATCCAGTGGCCCAACCCCTTGCATGGGCGATTGAGCATTAGTTCATTTAGAACAGCGTGTTAGTCTTTCAAGATCATTCTGAATATTTTTGTCTCCGGTATCATTTCGGTGCCGCCGAACAGCACATTGTCCTTGGTTCATCAACGATAGTGACCAAGGCCCCGAAAGCGCGACGGTGGTGACGGCTGCACGTCTGGAATACGCAGCGGAGGCTGAGACGATAGCAAAGGACTCGGTCGCGCCAACATCACCTGCAGCCGAGCGATCCGTTGTTCTGTTGGCGGATGGGTACGCAGTAGTGAGGGCTCAGGAATGCGCCGCCCCGGCAGGAAGACTTCTTCCCAGAAACGCCCTACTCTACGCTCAAGCTTAACCAACGCCCCCGCAAGTCCGCCCGGATCACCGGTCAATTCAATGGCCCCACGATCTGCGTCGAATTCACGGCTGCGCGACAGAGCTAGCTGCAGCAGCGCCATCAATGTTGGCGAAAACACCAGCAACAGCGGAACATGCCAGGGAATATAGGCCGCACCGCTGAAGAACAGCGGTAAGTTCATCAGGAGGATTATCTGCCCGATCCACGAAACCACAGAAACGATCCGGGACATGGCGTCGGCGACACTCATGATCCAAAGATCGCGATGCGCGATATGGGCAATTTCATGGGCTAGCACGCCCTGCAACTCACGCCGATCGAGTAGTTTCAGCAGGCCATCGGTAATGCAGACAGCGCTTTCGTCCGGCCCGCCAACGGCAAATGCATTAGGCAAACGACTCGGAACGTAGTAAAGCTCCGGCATACGCGGCAGACCGGCCTTGCGAGCAAGCGCTGCCAACATGGCGATCCCTTCGGGAAATTCCCTGCCACTTAGCCTGCGCGCGCCATAGGACGATAGCAGCAGCCTCTTGGGCAATGTCGGCGCCAGAACGAGCCCCAGCATCGCGCCCGACACGATCAAGGTCGTTATCACGGGATCGGAAAGCGTCGACACTACGCTCCACGCGATCATCCCCATACCGCTTATCAGCAAGATAGATTGAAGAAGATTGTACAACCGATGCCGTTTTGTCGGATTCATGTTCTCCTCGCGTTTTCAGCCGGAAATCTGTGATCCATTCCATCTCTTGAAGGCGACAATATCCGAACACATCTATCGTATACAGAATGTATGTATGCATAGGATGTTCGGCAAGATGACAAACCCTCAAAATGATACGGTCGGCACATTGCTGCATGATACGGCACATCTTGTCCGACTGAGGCTCGACCGGGCACTTAAACCCTTCAATCTGACGCGCACCACGTGGCTGGCGATCGGCACCATTGCGCGCCATGAAAGCCTTTCACAGGCGGACCTTGCACGCGAACTTGAACTGGGCGCGGCCACCACCGGGGCACTCGTTGACAGGCTCGAGCAACGCGACCTTGTCCTTCGTCATAGCGATCCCGGCGACAGACGCCTCAACCTGCTGACACTGACCGACAAGGCCCGCAAACAACTGAGGACGCTGGAAACGCTTGATGCGGAAATCCGCGAGGATGTGCTGCGCGATCTCGACTGCAGAGAACGCCAACAACTGGCAGAACTGTTGGGCCGGATCAAGACGAGTATGATGGAACAAACGGAAGAAAGGAAAAATAGAAATACAGGTGGATAGCGATGGAGAAGAAAACCGAATTCAACATCTGGTATTGGGTCTTGGCCTTTTTGGCCGTCATCTTCATTCACAATTACGTTGTCGGCACACGCAACGTTGTACCGATCAGTTACAGTCAGTTTGAAACCTATCTTCAGGAAGACCGCATCAACAACGTCGCCGTCGGTGCCGACCGGATCTTCGGAACATTCTCCGAGCCGGTCGACGGACACAGACAATTCGTCACCACAATCGTTGATCCGGCGATCCTTGACCGCATCGACAAGTCCGATGTCGACATTACCGGCCTGCCGCAGAATACTTGGCTGAACACGCTCCTTTCATGGATCGTCCCGGCGCTGATATTCTTCGCGATCTGGATGCTGCTTTTCCGAAAATTCGCCGAAAAGCAGGGACTCGGCGGTTTCATGCAGGTCGGCAAGAGCCGCGCCAAGGTTTACATGGAGAAAGAAACTGGTGTGAGCTTCGCCGATGTTGCCGGCGTTGATGAATCCAAGGCCGAACTTGAGGAGATCGTCGAATTTCTGAAGGACCCAGAAAGCCATGGCAGGCTCGGCGCGCGCATTCCCAAAGGTGTGCTTCTGGTTGGTCCGCCCGGCACCGGCAAGACGCTTCTGGCGCGCGCCGTGGCGGGAGAAGCGGGCGTGACCTTCCTATCGATCTCCGGTTCGGAATTCGTCGAAATGTTTGTGGGCGTTGGTGCTGCGCGCGTGCGTGATCTGTTCGAACAGGCCCGCAAGAACGCCCCGGCAATCATCTTCATCGATGAACTGGACGCACTCGGACGTGCTCGTGCATCCGGCCAGCATCCGGGCGGCAATGACGAGCGCGAACAGACGCTGAACCAGTTGCTGACTGAGCTAGACGGCTTCGATTCCACCTCCGGCATCGTGTTACTCGCAGCCACTAACCGACCCGAAATCCTCGATCCCGCTCTATTGCGTGCCGGTCGCTTCGACCGCCAGGTTCTAGTCGACAAGCCCGACAAGAAAGGGCGAATCGCAATTCTAAAAGTGCATATGAAAAAGGTCGGCCTTGCCGATGATGTCGACGCTGAAAACGTGGCTGCGCTGACGCCCGGCTTTTCCGGCGCAGACCTCGCCAATCTCGTCAACGAGGCCGCCCTGCTCGCCACCCGGCGCAAGGCTGACGCCGTGGCGATGACGGATTTCAGCAATGCCGTCGAGCGGATCGTCGCGGGACTGGAGAAGAAGAATCGGGTTCTCAATCCACGCGAACGCGAGATCGTCGCCTATCACGAGATGGGTCACGCACTGGTAGCGATGGCGCTGCCCGGCGTCGACCCTGTCCACAAGGTGTCAATCATACCGCGAGGCATTGGCGCTCTCGGCTATACCATCCAGCGCCCTACCGAGGATCGCTTCCTGATGACCCGTGATGAACTTGAAAGCAAGATCGCCGTGCTCCTTGGCGGACGGGCGGCGGAAAAGACCGTCTACGGTCACCTGTCAACCGGAGCCGCCGACGACCTGGTCAAGGCCACCGACATCGCCCGCGCTATCGTCGGACGCTACGGCATGGATCCAGAACTCGGTCATGTCTGCTATGACAGCGATCGGCCAGGCTTTCTCGCCACCGGAGACCAACAGGCATGGGCCGCCCGGCGCTATAGCGAGGCCACGGCCGAACACATGGACAAAGTGGTGCGGAGCCTGATCGAGCAAATTTTTGCTCGCACGGTCGAACTGATCGAAGCCAACCGGTCCCTCCTCGAGGAGGCGGCGTGCGATCTACTAGCGCGTGAAACCCTGGTAGAAGCCGATCTGCAGGCCGTCGCCGAACGCGTGGTGAAGCCCCAGCAGAAGACATGATCGCCGAACTTGGGCGCTACCAAACAAGGGCACCGCCTCATTGCGGTGCCTTTTTGCCTTCAGCCTCGCCCGTTCCATGGCGGTGCAGTGGCAACGCTGCATGGCTGGTGCTAGGCGTGGCGACATAACTTTGTTTATCAGCCGCCGCTGTTTTCTTGCGTCGACGAATGCGCAGAGCGCCGAAAAGGGCAAAGGCCATCAGTACCGCCGTCATGGCAAAAAACAGACCGGACGCGCCAACCTGCCCCATGACCAGACTGGCGGTCACAGGCCCGGCTGCCGAACCAACGCCATAAATCAGAACGAATCCGCCGGCGGCGGCGATCAATTCGCTTTCATCGATGCGGTCGTTGGCCTCGGCCAAACAGACCGAGTAGAGCGGCATGATGGCACCTCCAAGTAGAAAGCACAAAACCAGAACAAAAGGCATTGGTGACACGCCAAGACTGCCGGCTAGCAGCATGGAAAACAGCGCAGCGGCCAGACTTCCACCCAGGATGATATACCTTCGATCCATCATGTCGGACAGCCATCCGAGCGGCCACTGAAAGACAAGCGCTCCGACCAGGGGGGCGGACAGAAGCACGCCAATTTCGGCGTCACTGAGCCCCGCGCTCTGCCCGACCACCGGCCCCATTCCGAAAAAGGCCGCGACCACTGCACCTAGAACGAACGAGCCGACCAACGCTGTTGGAGAGATCGCAATCAGCCGTACAAGCCCCAGCCGCTTGGCGCTGACCACGCCTGGATCACCAGTTCGCGAGAGCGTTATGGGAACAAGTGACAAAGACAAGCAGATCGACACCAGAGCAAACAGGACGAATCCCTTTGGAGAGGCGATCGCTACAAGCGGCTGGCTTAGAGCCCACGCGCTATAGATCACGACCATATAGACGGCAAGAACGCGACCACGCGCGCTGCGCTCAGTTGCCGCGTTTAACCAGCTTTCGACCACGATTACCGCCCCGGCGTAGCAGGCTCCTTGCACTATGCGAAGCACAATCCAGGCAGACGGTGAGATGACGAGTACAAAGCAGAGGGCGATGGCCGAGATCGCCGAGGCAAAGGCCGCAAACGCCCTGATATGACCAACCTGCTGTATGACCCGAGGGGCAAAGAGCGAACCCAAAACAAAGCCAACGAAATAGGCCGACATCATAACGCCCACAGTTTCGTCGGAGTATCCCTCGATCCGCGCTCGCAATCCGATTACGGTCTGTTGCAGCCCGTTGCCGATATCCAGCAGAGCGATGCTGATGAGCAGCGACAGGAACCTCATTATCGTATGCTCTCTTCCGGCCATTCTTTGATTCCCAACTCACTACTGACACAAGGTTGCCATCAATACTTGTCGAACCGGTTAGTACCTCTCCCGTTCTCACTTCCAAGCTAACGTTTTAAGCGTCAATCGCAGCTGAGCGCATTGAGGAAGCTTTTACACCAGGAAAAAACATCATTGGCACGCAGCTTCTCGATCATTGCACGCCAACGTTCCTGGCGCGCCTCACGCGGCATGGAAAGCGCGGCATTAACAGCCGAAGCTACGGCGTCAAGGTCATATGGGTTAACGATCAAGGCACTGTCGAGTTCACGCGCCGCACCCGCAAAACGTGAAAGCACCAATACACCCGGATCATCCGGTGCCTGTGCGGCGACATATTCCTTAGCGACGAGATTCATACCATCCCGTAACGGCGTCACCAGCCCCACACGCGCCCGCCGATACAGACCGGCAAGAGGCGCGCGCCCGAGAGACTGATTGATATAGCGCACTGGTGACCAGTCAACCGTACCGAGTTCTCCGTTAACACGGCCTGCCAATTCAGCCACCGCTTTCTGCATGGCGGCGTATTCGGGCACGTTGGAACGCGACTTCGGTGTGACCTGTAGCAATGTCGTCTTGCCCAAGCGCGAAGGATTTTCACGTAAAAAACGGTGGAAGGCGTCAATACGCTGAGTAATACCTTTAGAATAATCGAGCCGGTCGACGCCGATCACCAGATCACTGGCGCCAAGGCTCATCTTCGTGCGGACGACCAACGGATCATCCACCGCGTCAACCGCCAGCCGTTCGAACTCGGCAGTGTCGATGCTGATCGGAAAGGCACTGCAGCGGAAAACCCTGCCATATGCACGGCAACTATTCTTTTCCAGCCGCTCGCCGACACCCTCCCGACGAAGACATTCGGAAAAATTGCCGACGTCGTAGTCAGTGTGGAATCCAACCAGATCATATGAAGAAAGCCCCCGCAGGATCACGTCATAAACCGGCATTGCAAACAGAATATCCGCCGGAGGCCATGGAATATGGAGGAAAAAGCCAATCTTGTTGGCACAGCCGCGCATACGCAACTCTTCCGCTAGCGGGATCAGATGGTAGTCGTGAACCCAAATTACGTCATCCGGCTCGATCAGCGGCATCAGCAAGTCGGCGAAAAGCCGGTTGACGCGATAATAGCCGGACATTTCACTCCGGGCATATTCACTGAGATCCAGACGGCAGTGAAAGGTCGGCCAGAGTACGCGGTTGGCGAAGCCATTGTAATATTCGGAAATATCCTTCTTCGTCAGATCCGTCAGCGCGTAGTCGATCCTTCCGATCCGCTGCCTGATTAAAGAAGGCTGTTCAGTACCGCTACACTGCCGACCAGACCACCCCATCCACAGGCCGTTCTGCTTTTCCAGCGCCGCGTGCAGGGCTATGGCAAGCCCACCCGGTGGAGGATTGCCATTCTTGTCCGGCAAGGGAACCCGGTTCGAAACGACGATAAGCCTACTCATCCTTCTGCCTCCCACTTTGCGACCGACTACCGGCAACCGACCTGAGACAAGCGCGAAGGGCAAAGGGCGACGGAAGCACCATGTCTGCAGCGGTGTCAGCTATATTGTGACCGATGCGGATTGCCGTTCCGCCCATCCGCTTTGCCGCGATGAACATATCTTCGTCCGTGAGATCATCACCGACGGCAACCGGCAGGCGTCCCTTAAAAATCGGAGTTTTCATGAAACATTTGAGGGCCTCTCCCTTGTTCGCCATAGCGGGCCTCAATTCGATTACCATCTTCCCATGTTGAATTTGCCAACCACCACCCGCAACGCGGGCGGCTTTCTTCATTAATGCCTTCACGGTTGGTGCCAGATCTGGCGCCAGACGATAGTGAAGCGCAACAGCTGCGCCTTTATCTTCAAAGATCACTTTTTCGGGCTCGGGCCGTTGGGCCTTCAACAAGGCTTTGGCAGCATCGAAACTTCGCGAGGGTTTGGTCGCGTAGTATGTTCCATCGGCATATCGAAGCTGAGCACCATGGAGTCCGGCCAAGGCAAATTGGTGTGGAGAAAAAAGTTTATCTGCGAAGGCTATACTTCTGCCCGTCAGAAGTGCCAAGGCTCCGGCAGTGCGATCAGACAGCGCTGCCAGATTTTCAGAAAGCCCCTCTGGCGCCACAACAGAATCTGGTGTCGGCGCGAGGTCGAGCAGCGTGCCGTCAATGTCGAAAAACAGAGCGAAGCAATCCGGCTCCGCATGAAATCTTTCACGCAGATCCCACAAAGACTGAGAAATATCGCCTGAGGAAAATGATGTTCCTTTCAACATCGGTTCGTGATCCCTTTCCATCACGCGAACGATATAGGCAAAGGTTTCTTGTGTTCAATGAACCTTTTAGCACTCTAGCGCCAAGAGTGCCAAAAAAAGGAATCGCGACTATTGAACAGATCGCCACACTGCCTAAATCTATAGCCGCCACGTTGATGCGTGGATGATCATTAGATCGCTGTCATTGATCGGAAGGAGCGTTTGCGAGACCGTTTCCGTCTGACCTTGTTGGCCTATTCTGCACGGCGGCAGGTTGTTTGCTAGAGCAAGCGGCGGAGCGCTTCTGCAATCCTCCCGAAGATATTGACCCGGGCAGCCTTACTGGTGTCCGGATCGCAGGCGGCAAACCCGCCTCCGGTGTTTTCATTGTCTGAACTTCGCTTCTCAAAGGAGGTTTTTTGATGAAAATCGCACAGATTGCACCATTGGCAGAACGAGTCCCACCAAAGCTCTACGGTGGAACAGAACGCATCGTCTCCTATCTGACGGAAGAACTGGTTAGGCAGGGCCATGACGTTACACTGTTTGCGAGCGGAGATTCCGTGACATCCGCCAAACTCGTGCGTTGTTCTAACATGGCGTTGAGGCTCAACCCGGCCATTCAGGACCCGATCCCGTATCATGTTATGATGCTCGAAGAGGTACGCAAGCGTGCTGATGAATTCGATATTCTGCATTTTCACATCGACCTTTTGCACTTCCCTCTGATCAGTACATTTGCTGGCAAAACCGTGACCACACTGCACGGACGGCTCGATCTGCCTGACCTCAAGCCTTTTTACGCGTCCTTTCCGAACGTTCCTCTCGTCTCGATTTCCGACGGCCAACGCCGTCCGATGCCTCCGGTCAACTGGGCTGGAACGGTCTACCATGGTCTGACAGCAGACGTTTTGCCCTTCACAGAAAAACCCAAAGGGGACTATCTCGCTTTCCTTGGCCGTATTTCTCCTGAAAAACGACCCGACCGGGCAATCGCCGTCGCCGCGCGCACGGGAATGAGACTGAAGATCGCAGCCAAGATTGACAAGGCCGACGAAGCCTATTGGCGGGACGAAATCGCACCTCTCATCCAAAAACACGACAATGTTGAATATGTCGGCGAGATCAACGAGGCACAAAAAGCCGATTTTCTCGGGAATGCACGCGCGCTGCTGTTTCCTATCGACTGGCCGGAACCGTTCGGACTGGTGATGATTGAGGCGATGGCTTGTGGCACCCCTGTCATAGCTTTCAACTGCGGTTCAGTTCCCGAAGTCATAGATGACGGCGTTTCCGGCTTCATTGTCCACAACCTTGAGGAGGCGGTAGATGCCGTCAGAAAACTGGAAGAATTCGACCGCAAAACAGTGCGCAACACCTTCGAGAAACGCTTCACATCAAGGAGAATGGCAAATGACTATGTCGACATCTACCGATCGCTTGTCAACCGATACAAGGCAGTCGGACAAATGCCGCTTCACGCTGCCAATGGCAATGCTACCTCCTTTGCGATTGGCGACACAGCCTGACCCACGCCTGATGCAGGAGCTTCGGACATGGTTACCGCAAACGCATTGATTGAAGGAAAGGAGCCAGCTCCGGCTGGCTCCGATGGCAACCAGGCAAATAGTGTTCCCGAAACCGCTGTTCGCTACGAACGCGGCTCGCGAACACTCAAACATGGTGATACGTTCGCCGTCTTCGACAATAACGGTGACGCCATCTCGTGGCCTGGCAACCCAGAAGGGATATTCCACCGTGACACGCGACATCTTTCTTACCTGAGCCTGACAGTCAACGGCCGTCATCCGCTGCTATTGTCGTCAACGTTACGCGATGACAATGCCACGTTAAGCTGCGACCTCACCAATCCCGAAATCCCTCTTGGGGGTGGCGAGATGCTTAGCCACGACCTGCTACATATCCGCAAGACGCGATTTTTGCTTAACGGTGTCTGCTACGAAAGGCTTTTACTGCGCAATTTTGATGATAAAGAATGCACAATCCGTCTCGATATCGCATTTGCAGCCGACTTTGCCGACCTGTTCGAAATTCGCGGCAAGGAACGAAACAAACGCGGAGAGATGACGGAACCGGAAGTTGCAAAAGATCGTGTGCATCTCGCTTATCACGGACTCGACGGACGAACACGCTCGACCACCCTAGTTTTCGATCCTGAACCCCAAGAAATAAGTGGGGATCGCGCCAAGTATAGGATCACGCTTGCGCCGCGTGAATCACGCTCCCTTTTCATAGAGATTATATGCGATGAAAGCGGAGAGGAAAAAGGACCGCCAAGGAAGGCGTTCTTCTCTGCCCTGCGGCGGGCGAGACGGGCGCTGCGCAAATCCTCCGCCCGCGCCGCCTCAATCGAAACCTCCAACGAGATATTCAATGAAGCCGTGCGCCGCAGCATTGCAGATCTCTATATGCTTCTCACCGATACGCCGGAGGGACCCTATCCGTATGCCGGCATCCCTTGGTTCAGCACGGTCTTTGGCCGCGACGCGTTGATAACGGCGCTGGAAACCCTATGGCTCGATCCCGCGATTGCGCGCGGTGTACTGAAGCACCTCGCGGCCAATCAGGCAACGGATTTCGACCCCCTGTCCGACGCCGAACCCGGCAAGATACTGCATGAGATGCGCTATGGCGAGATGGCCGAACTGGGGGAAGTGCCCTTCCGGCGTTATTATGGCAGCATTGATTCAACGCCGTTATTCGTCATGCTTGCTGGCGCCTATCTCGAAAGAACGGGAGACATCGACACCCTGCGCGGCCTGTGGCCGAACATCTCTGCAGCGCTCAAATGGATCACCCGTTTCGGTGATCGAGACGGAGATGGTTTCGTCGAATATGGCAGCCGCTCCGAAAAAGGTCTAGCCAATCAGGGTTGGAAGGACAGTCACGACGCTGTATTTCATGAAGATGGAAGGCTAGCCAAGGGCCCTATCGCACTGACAGAAGTTCAAGCCTATGTCTACGGTGCCTGGCGAGCGGCGGCGAACATCGCCCGACATCTGGAGAAAAACCAAGAGTCCCTTCGCTTCGAGCAGATGGCCGAAACATTGCGAATCCGGTTCGACAAAGCATTTTTCGACGAGGCGCTCCAGAGTTATATCTTGGCGCTCGACGGTGACAAGAAACCCTGCCGGGTCCGTTCATCCAATGCCGGCCACGCGTTATTTACCGGCATCGCGTTTCCTGAGCGTGCTGAGAAAGTCGTCCGGACGTTGATGGCTCAGTCTTCCTTCTGCGGTTGGGGCGTGCGCACTATTGCGGCCTCGGAGGCTCGTTACAACCCGATGAGTTATCACAACGGCTCGGTATGGCCGCACGATAACGCCTTGATAGCGGCGGGTTTCGTGCGCTATGGATACCGCAGTGAAGCCGCGCATATCTTCGAAGCGTTGTTTGCCGCCTCAACCTATATCGACCTTCGGCGATTGCCCGAACTCTATTGCGGCTTTGTCCGTCAACGCGGCAAAGGCCCTACCTTCTATCCCGTCTCTTGCATACCTCAGGCATGGGCTGCAGCAGCGCCTCTATTCTTACTGGCTACGGTAATCGGCCTCGGTTTCAATTCCCAAGCGGATCAACTCATGCTGGACCAGCCGGTGCTTCCGTCTTTTCTGGAGGAGGTCGTGCTTCGTCATTTGCGTTTGGGTTCTGCCTCAGTCGATATCGCCCTGCGCGGAAAACAATCCAAGGTAGTTGTCGATGTTCTCGAACGAACAGGAGAAATCAAAGTACTGACGACCAACTGATCGACTGGAACAGAGTGCGAGGCTTCATTCTTTACAGTCTCACGCAGTTTAGGGCTGATACTCATTTGTGAGCCGTTTGTTCACACACAGACAATACGGAAAGCTCTTTTCTGCGTGTCTCATAGCTCGATTTTGCTATGAGAATACGACGACGGTTTGATCGGCATGTGGTGCGGCTGGAATGGAACTTTCCATTTTCTCTTTCCGAAGAATATAAGGAGGTTTCGTGCCAATGAAACGCGAAGAAATAGAAATGACTTTGGGTCCTGTAGACGAGGCTCTTGCTGCCGAACTTATTGCAACAGGAGCAACTGCAGATGAACTTAGAGAGGCGTGGGGTTGGCTCAACAATGACGAAGCCCTGATGGGGTCCGGGCGGCCGCTTCCTAGCTTACGCATTGGCGAACTGATCGATATACTTGAAAGCAACGATGAATAGTCCAGCGTTCCCCAGAGGCCTCGTGTCCCAACTCCTGAGGAAAATGGCGGGGTCCTCGTTAAGGCCCCGCTGAGCACTCAGGCACGCCCCCAAGACCGCACATCCACCCCGCCGAACAGCATCTGCCGTGGAAGCTGGAAGATGAAGTAGGGGTTGATCATCGGTAGCGCACTTGCGGCCTCCAGGCGAGCTTGGTGGTCGTCGGACAATTGCAACGAAAGTGCGGCCATATTTGACGTAACCTGATCAGGGCGGCTTGCCCCTAACAGCAATGAACTGACCCCAGGCCGCGACAACACCCAAGCCAGTGCGACCTCCGCCATCGGTCGCTCCAGTTCTTTTGACACCGCGCTCAAAGCATCGACAATATCGAAATTGCGTTCGGTAAACAGCATCCCGCCATAGGGATTATCTCCAGTCAGGCGGTCGCTGTTGTCGACTTCAGTATCCATGGCACGATCGGGCACGCTGGCCACCCGCCCCGCTTCAGCCAGCATCTCTCGACCATATTTCCCGCTCAAAAGACCTCCTGCCAGCGGACTCCAAGGCATGACGCCCAGGCCGAACTCCTGCGCCATAGGCAACAGATCCATCTCGACCCCGCGGTCAATTAGGGACCAAGCATTCTGCAGTCCGACTGGACCAGGCAACCCATGAGCGATGGCCAAGGTTGCCACTTTCGCCACATACCAAGCAGGCGTATTCGAAAAGCCGTAATAAAGAATATCGCCTCGCGCCACTGCATCAGAAAGTGTACGCAGGACTTCGTCAGCTGGCGTGGTACGATCCCAGACATGCACCCAATAAAGGTCGACACGATCTGTACCGAGCCGCTTAAGCGAGCCTTCGATTCCCAGCCTGACATTGAAGGCACCGTTTCCGGCATGCATTGGATGTCCCTGCGAGCGGGAAAACCCGGATTTGGTAGAGACGACGAGACGGTCGCGCATACCGCTGTTCTTAAGGAACCGGCCCAGCATCTCTTCGCTTGCACCACCCGAATAGACATCGGCGCTATCGACGATATTCCCGCCCGCCTCGACATAGCGGTCGAAAATCGACCGCGCGCCCGCTTCTTCTGCGCCCCAGCGTCCGGCTCCGAAGGTCATGGTTCCAAGAGCGAGCGGGCTGACGATCAGGCCCGAGCGCCCGAAGCTGCGATAGGTGGTTATGGTCATAATTTTCTTCCTCAGCTGTTATGAAGCGGAAGATAGTGCCCTGAACCCTCTTAAATTAGCGGTTCCGGCTTGCATGGGCTTGTGAGTATAATTCAGCAATGACCCCATTACCTCTCAATGATCTGACCGTATTTTATGCCGTTGCAAGGCATCAGAGTTTTACCGCCGCGGCAGCGGAGTTAGGAGTCACGGCCTCGGCCCTCAGCCATGCGATGCGTGGGCTGGAAGACAGGCTGGGCGTTCGACTACTCGCTCGCTCCACCCGCTCCGTTGCGCCCACAGATGCCGGTACCGCACTTCTGGCCAGCCTTCAGCCTGCCCTGGCGCAGATTGAGGACGGGTTGAACTCTCTCTCGCACTGGCGAGAGAAACCCAGAGGGACAGTTCGCCTAACTACATTCCACTGGATCGCCTCGCGCTTTTTGGCCCAAAGGCTGCCAGGCTTTCTAATCGTAAACCCCGAGGTGTCCGTCGAGGTAAACGTCGATGATGCTCTGACCGATATCGTGGCAGCAGGGTTTGACGCAGGTATACGGCTTGGCGAAAATGTCGAAAAGGATATGATTGCCATAAGAATTGGGCCTCCGATGCGAACGATCGTGGTCGCCTCACCTGAATACTGGCGCAGACATGGCAAGCCCAAGCATCCGCGTGAATTACAGCACCATACCTGTATCGGTTACCGGCTGATATCAAGCGGGGCGATCCTGCCTTGGGACTTCGAGAAGGATGGAAAGGCTCTTCGCCTAAGGCTGTCCGGGCCACTCACCAGCAACTCGACAGATCTGGCGCTTGCCGCCGTGCGCCAAGGGATAGGGATCGGTTGGCATGTAGAGACCGATGTGGCCGCAGAACTCGCATCCGGCACCTTGGAAGAGGCTCTCAGCGACTGGAGCCCGCCCTTCGCCGGCGCACATATCTTCCATCCAAGCCACCGGCAGATGCCGCCTCCACTGCGTGCGATAATCGACTATCTTAAGCAGCATGCGGACTAGGGGCGCTTGCGAATTGATTAAATGTTTCAGATACTTCATCAAGATGGTTTAGGACCAGAAAGTTGAAACCCACCCTCTCCAAGCCTCCGTCGCGCCTTTGCAAACCCACGATCCGTGGCGATGAACCGTTCCAGCATGGGTATGATCAGCCTGACAGGATCGGGCGCGGGCTGGCAGGTCTCGTGTGCCAAAACCTCGGCATAGGCGACTAGATCGCGGTGCAACAGCGCGGGGAGTTCCACTGTCACTTTTACGGGTTTATCGTCTGGCAGCGGGCCAAGTTTCAGTTTCGTCATGGTCAACCTCCTGTGTTATCGAATATCAAGTCACGAGTGACGATGATCCTAACTGGGAAACCGGGCCGGATGGTCAGCGTGGGCGCGACCTGCAACTGGCGCTGGACGATCTGCTGGCCTGCCTGATTGACGGTATCTTGCGCCCCGTCGCGGATGGCGCGGATTAGCCGGTCCTCGTCGCTGGTCGCCAGCTCCGTGCCGACTGCGAGCAGCGTGGACAGCCCGGCGGCCTTCATCAGATCCCACCAGTGATAATCGACGCCATCCTCAAGCCCGGCATAGCCGCTGGCGTCCGCACCCGGCAGGCGCTCAAGGACGATAGAACGGCCGCCCGGCAGGATCAGGCGATTCCAGACCAGCAACACGCGGCGCTGGCCGAAGGTCACGCCGTCATCATATTGGCCGATGATGCGGGTTCCCTGCGGGATCAGGAGCAAGCTGCCGGTCGGGCTATCATAGACGTTCTCCGTCACCTGCGCGGTGATCTGGCCCGGAAGATCGGAACGGATGCCGGTGATAAGCGCGGCGGGAATGACTGCTCCCGCCTGAAGGATGTAAGGCGATGCTGGCGGCGTGACACGATCCGGCGCGACGATCTGGCGATCCACTGGCCCGTTGAGAAACGCGTGCCGGTCCTGCGAGGTGGACTGTCCTCCAAGGTCGAGACCGGCCAGACCGGGCATGGCGGTGCCGGCCGGCGCTGCCGTGCGCGGGCCGGACTGGAAAAAGACGTTGCTCAAGCGCGCGGCTTCTTCCTCGGCTCGGCGGCGTTCTTCTTCGGGATCGACGGCGGGCGTCGTGATGGCCGGTGTTGCAACGGGCTGCCCCCGGTTCTGCGCATCAAGGATCGGGCGGCCCAAATCTCCGGGCAGCGCGGGACCAAGCACCGGGCCGGTATAGTCACGCGGCAGGCCGAACAAACCGTCCGCCGTGGGTCGGTTCTCGGTCGAATAGAGTTCTTCGCCGCCCGGTCCTGCATCGCGGGTCTGGAGCGCATAGATCAGTGCGCCGCCGATGCCGAGAAGCGCGACGGCGCCAATGCCTGCCAGCATCTTGCGGGACAGGCGGGTGACGCGGGGCGGTTCTGCGCGCAGCCGCATGGGCGCGATGGTGTCGGTGATCGGGTTGTCTGTCATGACGGCGAGTCTCCGGTGGCTGCGGGCTGAGCGGCGGCCTGCCGTTGCTCGATACGGACGATCCTGACGACCTGCTGGCGGTTGCCGCTGCCAAGGCGCAGTTCGGCCGCGCCAAACAGACGGTCCACGATCAGGACGTTCCGGTGGATGCGGGAATTGACGATTTGCGGTTCGCCATCGGCACCCATGACGAAGATCGGAGGCATTTCGCCCTGCACGATCCCGGCCGGGAAGACGATGTAGACGCGGCGGCCGTCGTCGAAGACGGAAACCGGCCGCCATGGCGGGCTGTCGCCCTGCACCTGCAATCCGTAGCGATAGTTCCTCGCCGCCTCGACCGGGATGATTGGCGCGGTCGGAACGGTTCGGCGCTGGCCTGCCGGTGGCGCGGGATAGGCCCATGCAACGGAAGGCATGTAGAGGGCTTCCCGCGCGCGCAGTTCAATCATGTAGGTGCGCCGGTCGGTGGTGACGACAAGATTGGTCGAGATGTCGTCGCGGGTCGGTTTCACGAGGATATGGACACGGCGGTTTGTTCCGCTGCCGCTCTCGGTGTCGCCGATGATCCATCGGGCGGTGTCGCCGGCGGCGATCGGTCCCGCGCCGGTCAGGTTTTCGCCTGGCTCCAATGCGATATTGGTGATCTGACCAGGGGCGGCATAGACCTGATAGAGTGCGCCTTCGCTCCACGGGTAAATCTGGATGGCGTTATAGTAGCCTTCCCGGCGCGGTTCGACGCGGGCGGCGGCATTGGCGTTCTCGACGCGGCCGGTCGGTGTGCCCGCCCTCTCGCCGCCCCGTGCGACGGTCCAGGCCGGCGGAACATGCAGCGGTCGGGGCCTGTCCTCAGTCGAAGTCGCAGGCGGCGTCGGCAGCGGCGGCACGGCGTCGTCATAGGAGAATTGCGGGGTCCGGTTGGTCGCGCAGCCGGCCAGCATCGTGGCGGAAAGCAACAAGGCCGCCAAAGCGGGTTTGCGGAAAACCGGAAACCCGGCTTTACGGAACGTCGTGCGGGTCATTGGCTCATCTCCCGCGACCATGAGATTGCGTTGACGTAGATGCCGAGCGGATTGGCGCGCAGGCGTTCGGCGGTGCGCGGCGGCTGGATCACGATGGTCAGGATCGCGGTCCATCGCTCGGTGCCGGAAAGCTGGCCGTTTTCGTAATGGCGTTCGGTCCAGGCGATGCGGAAGGAGCCCGGCGATGCCCGGATGACGCTGGACACATCGACGGCGATCTGTTGGCGGCCGACGCGCGTGAACGGATCGTTGGTGCGGGCATAGTCGTTCAGGGCCGCAGCGCCCCGGTCGGTGGTGAACTCGTAGGCGCGAAGCCAGTTCTGGCGGACGATGATGGCATCGGCCGGGATGGCGCGGACCTGCTCGATGAAGCGGCCGAGATGGAAAGCGATCTGCGGGTCAGTCGGGCGATAGTCGGCGTTCGCCGGTGCGACGGTCTGGGCTTCGCCGAGCGCATCGACCTGCACCACCCAGGGCACCACGGTCCCGCGCGCCGATTGCCATACGAGGGCAGCAGCGAAACCCGTTGAAAGGATCAGCGAACCGAAGGCCATATAACGCCAGTTGCGGGCCTGCACGCGGGCCGAGCCGATGCGCTCGTCCCAGACCTGCGCGGCCTTCTGATAGGGGGTCTCGGGTTCCGGCGTCTTGCCGTAATGGGCTGCGGGTCGTTTGAAGATGCTCATGAGCGGTCACTTTCGGAAAGGTTGACGGAGGAACCGGAGCCGTGGCTGTCGCCGGAGCGGACGGCGTGCGCGGCCATGGTCGTGCCGTGGTTCATGGCCTGCGAGCGCCGCATCCGCTGCGCCCAGGCAGGCGGTGCGCCTGTGGCCGAGACGGACGCGGCAGGGGCGGATGCTTCCGCCGCTCCACCGACCGTTCCCATGGTGGACGTGCCACCACTCGCGCCGAAGCCGGCCTTGGCGCCTTCGGAGAAACTGGACTTGACGCTTTCGGACGTGCGGGAGGCAGCGCGTTTCAAAGGTGAGACGGCTGCCGATCCTGCCGCGCGAGCGACGCCGCCAACGCCGGAGGCGACGCCGGTCGCGCCAGTCTGGCCGAGCGAGCCGAGGCTGTAGGCTGCGGAAGCGGCTCCTGCGGCCGTCGCGCCGCCGCGAACGGCCGCGGCCCCGCCGGACAAAGCGGCAGCGCCGCCTTTTGCGCCGAGCATCGCCGCGCCACCCGCCGCCGCACCGCCCGCCAGCACCATGCCGCCGGCGGCGAGGCCGGTGCCCACGGCCGCGCCCGCGCCGAGCTGGGGGCCGCCCGAGACAAGGCCGGTGGCGATGCCGGGTCCGAAGATGCCGAGGCCGAGCAGCGCCAGGGCTGCCAGCACAATCGCCATGGCGTCGTCGATGGTCGGGGTCGCGCCGCCGAAACCGGCCGTGAACTGCGAGAACAGCGTCGAGCCGATGCCGATGATGACGGCCAACACCAGAACCTTGATGCCGGAAGAGATTACGTTGCCAAGCACACGCTCGGCCATGAAGGCGGTCTTGCCGAACAGGCCGAAGGGGATCAGCACGAAGCCGGCCAGCGTGGTCAGCTTGAACTCGATCAGCGTGACGAAGAGCTGGATCGCGAGGATGAAGAAGGCGAGGATAACCAGCGCCCAGGCGAACAGCAGGCAGGCGATCTGGATGAAGTTCTCGAAGAACGACCAGTAGCCCATCAGGTCGGAAATGGAATCGAGCAATGGTCGGCCGGCATCGAGGCCGGTCTGTGCCACCCGGCCTGGCCGCATGAGGTCGGCAGCGGAGAAGCCCGTGCCCGACGCCATGAGACCGAGACCGGCGAATGAGTCGAAGACGATGCGGGCGAGGTTGTTCCAGTTGCCGATGATGTAGGCGAAGACACCGACGAACAGGGTCTTCTTGACCAGCCTTGCGATAATGTCGTCATCCGCGCCCCAGGTCCAGAACAGCGCGGCAAGCGTCACGTCGATGACAATCAGGGTGGTGGCGATAAACGCCACTTCCCCACCGAGTAGGCCGAAGCCGGAATCTATGTAGCTGGTGAAGACCCCAAGAAACGAGTCGATGACGCCGGTTCCGCCCATGGATCACTGTTCCTCGTTCTGTCGCTGAGCGGTCTGCGCGGGCGTCCGGCCAAGAAAGCGGTCGCGGCTCTCGGCCCATGCGGAAAGGCAGGCCGGATCGCTCGTCGCTGCTTCCCCAAGCTGCTGGCACCGGCGGAGCGTCGCGCGGAGCGGATCGGAAGGCGGTTGCAACGCCGGTGTGGTGCTGACCGGCGCGGGATCGTCCTTGCGGGTCATCTCGATCACCGTGGCGGTGATGGCGATGGCGACGAATACGACAGCCCCGAGCCGGGCCAGCATCTTGCCGTCCATGGCGAGCCTCCCGGTCAGTTGTTGCCGTTGAACATCTGCGCATTGCCCGGCTGGTAGCCGCTGCCGGGGGTCAGGAAGCGCTCGCGCTGGACGCGGCCCTGTTCGGCGGCCGTGGCGCGCTCGGCCTCGATCAGCGCTTCCGATCGGCCGTTGGCGGCAAGCATGGCAATCAGGTCGGAAAGCTGCTGCGACTGGAGGGCGAGGATCTGATTGCCTGCCTGCGTCGCCTGCAATGCACCGGTGGCACCCTGGCTTTGGCCGACAAGCGTGGCCATCTCGGCGCGGTTGCTGTCGATGTTGCCGACGACACCGGCTTGCACCTTCATGGCGTCCTGCAAGCCGCCGACCGTGTTTTGCCAACGGTCGCGCGCATCGGCGACAAGCTGGGCGTCGGTCGCCGACAGCGAGACGTTGCCGTATTGGCTGTGGAACGCCTGGTCGATGTTCTGCACATCGAACGCGATGTTCTGCGCCTGCGCGAGAAGCTGCTGGGTGCGGCTGACGTTCTGTTGAATCTGCTGGAGCGACGAATACGGCAGGCTCGCCAGATTCCTCGCCTGGTTTATAAGCATCTGCGCTTCGTTCTGGAGGCTGGTGATCTGGTTGTTGATCTGCTCCAGCGTCCGGGCGGCCGTAAGCACGTTCTGCGCGTAGTTGCTCGGATCATAGACGATGCGGCCGAAGCCGAATTGCGCATGGGCCGGGCTTGCCAGCATGGGCGAAAGCGTGACCGGCACGGCGAGCGCCAGCGCGAGGGCCGAGGCCCCGACAAACTTGGAATAGGTCATGGAAGAATCTCCTGTGGGGTATCGAGCCGGGCCGGCGCGGCGAATTCCGGCCGGTCGGCAAGATTGGTGAGGTTCGGGATCAGGTCGGCCGCCCAATCGACACCGCGCTCGCGCAGCCATGCGGCGAGGAAGCCGTCGCGGCCATGCTCGGCGACGATCTGCGCAATGAGGGTCTGGTCGGACTTGGCGGATGCGGCGCAGAGCGCGAGGCCGACTTGCGACAGGCCAAGCTCGAACAGGCGATTGCCGCGCCGCGACTGGCAGTAATAATCCCGCTTGGGCGTGGCCCGCGCGAGGATTTCGATCTGCCGGTCATTGAGGCCGAAACGGCGATAGATGGCCGTGATCTGGGGCTCGATGGCGCGCTCGTTCGGCAGCAGGAGCCGCGTCGGGCAACTCTCGATGATGGCGGGCGCGATGTTGCTGTCGTCGATGTCGGACAGGCTTTGCGTGGCAAAGATGACGCTGGCGTTCTTCTTGCGCAGCGTCTTCAGCCATTCGCGGAGCTGGCCGGCGAATCCCTCGTCGTCGAGCGCAAGCCAGCCTTCATCGATGATGAGCAGCGTGGGGCGGCCGTCGAGTCGGTCGCCGATGCGATGGAACAGGTAGGACAGAACGGCCGGTGCCGCGCCGGTGCCGACCAGCCCTTCGATCTCGAACGCCTGCACGTCCGCCGATCCCAAATGCTCTGTCTCGGCGTCGAGCAACCGGCCATAGGCACCGCCGACGCAGAACGGCCGGAGCGCCTGTTTCAGATCGTTGGATTGCAACAGCACCGCAAGGCCGGTGATCGTGCGTTCTTCGACCGGCGCGGAGGCGAGCGAAGTCAGCGCCGTCCAAAGATACTCTTTGACCTCGGGCGTGATGGCGATGCCTTCGCGCATGAGGATGGCGGCAATCCAGTCCGCCGCCCATGCGCGTTCATAGGTGTCGTGGATGCGGGCAAGTGGCTGGAGCGAAACGGACGCCTCGTCCCCTTCCGTGAGGCCACCGCCCAAATCGTGCCAATCCCCGCCCATGGCGAGCGCGGCGGCGCGGATGCTGCCGCCGAAGTCGAAGGCGAAGACCTGCGATCCCTCATAGCGCCGGAACTGCAAGGCCATGAGGGCAAGCAACACGGATTTGCCCGCGCCCGTGGGGCCGACGACAAGGGTGTGGCCTACGTCGCCGACATGGAGACTTAGCCGGAACGGGGTAGAGCCTTCGGTCCTGGCGTAAAGCAATGGAGCGTCGCCGAAATGCTCATCCCGTTCCGGCCCCGCCCACACCGCCGAAAGCGGGATCATGTGGGCGAGATTCAAAGTGCTGATGGGCGGTTGGCGGACATTCGCGTAGGCGTGTCCGGGCAGGCTGCCGAGCCATGCGTCCACGGCGTTGACGGTTTCGGCCATGGCGGTGAAGTCGCGGCCCTGAACGATCTTCTCGACCAGGCGCAGCTTCTCTTGCGCCACGCGCGGGTCGGCATCCCATACCGTCACCGTGGCGGTGACGTAGGCCATACCCGCCACGTCCGCCCCGAGTTCCTGCAAGGCCATGTCGGCGTCGAGCGCCTTGTTGGCGGCGTCGGTGTCCACAAGAGCGGACGCCTCGTTCGTCATGACCTCTTTCAGGATCGCGGCGACGGATTTGCGCTTGGCGAACCACTGGCGACGGATGCGGGTCAGCAGCCGCGTGGCGTCGGTCTTGTCGAGCAGGATCGCCCGCGTGCTCCAGCGATATGGAAACGGCAGCCGGTTCATTTCGTCCAGCAGGCCGGGCGTCGTCGCGGTGGGGAATCCCACGATGGTGAGGACGCGCAGATGCGAATTGCCAAGGCGCGGCTCCAGCCCGCCGGTCAAGGGCTGGTCTGCGAGCAGCGCGTCGAGGTGCATCGGCACCTCGGGCACGCGCACGCGATGCTGGTTGGTCGAGATGGTGGAATGGAGATAGGTCAGCGTCGCGCCGTCATCCATCCAACGGCACTCGGGCATGAAGCCGTCGAGCAAGGCCAGCACGCGGTCGGTGCGGTCGATGAAGCCGCGCAGCAGCTCCCTTGGATCGACGCCCGCTTTCTCCCGGCCCTCATAGAGCCATGTTTCCGCCCGCGCAGCTTCCTCGGCCGGGGGAAGATAAAGGAAGGTCAGGAAGTAACCGGACACGAAATGCGCGTCCGCTTCCTCAAACCCGGCTTTCCGCTCCGCATCGACCAGCGCCGAGGCGGGATCGGGAAAGGTGCTGTCGGGATAGGTCGCCGCCTCGCTGCGCTGCGCCTCGACGAAGATGCTCCAGCCGGAGCCAAGACGGCGCACGGCGTTGTTGATACGGCCGGCGACGGCGACCAGTTCGGCCGCGACGGCGGAATCCAGATCGGGACCGCGAAACTTCGCGGTCCTCTGGAAACTCCCATCCTTGTTCAAGACGACGCCGGAGCTGACCAGCGCAGCCCATGGCAGATAGTCGGCAAGCCGGGTGGCGGTGCGGCGGTATTCGGAGAGGTTCATCATGGCCGCGCCCTCACACCGACAGAAAAGCCGGGATGCGCAGATGCCGCCGCCCGACCTCGACGAATTGGGGATCCCGCCTCGCCGCCCACACGGCCGCGAAATGGCCGATGGCCCATATCGCAAGGCCGACCAGCCAGAGGCGCAGGCCGAGGCCCACGGCCCCGGCAAGCGTTCCGTTCATGATGGCGATGGAGCGCGGAGCGCCGCCGAGCAGGATATGCTCGGTCAGCGCTCGATGGACCGGGATCGAGAATCCCGGCACCGCGTCGAGCTGTTCGAGGCCGCCCGCCATCAAACGAGCGCCCCGCCGCCGAACGAGAAGAACGACAGGAAAAAGCTCGATGCGGCGAAGGCGATGGACAGGCCGAACACGATCTGGATCAGGCGGCGGAAGCCGCCGCTGGTATCGCCGAAGGCCAGCGTCAGGCCGGTCACGATGATGATGATGACGGCGATGATCTTCGCGACCGGCCCCTCGATGGATTCGAGGATGGATTGCAGCGGCGCTTCCCATGGCATCGACGACCCGGAGGCATGGGCGGCCGGAGCCATGAAGAGGCTGACATAGGTGAAGGCCGCGGCCGTGGCGACGTGGCGGCGGATGCGCATGGCATGACGGATCATTCGGGTTCTCCTGTGCTGGTTGGGGGTGCCAAGGGGCCGGGGTGGGTGATGTGGAAATCGCCGTCCGGCCCCAGCCCTTCGACGCGGGCAAGCTCGGCCAGCCGGCGCGCGGAACCGCGCCCGGCCAGGACGGCAACCAGGTCGATGGTCTCGGCGATCAGCGCGCGCGGGACGGTGACGACGGCCTCTTGAATGAGCTGTTCAAGACGGCGGAGCGCGCCAATGCCGGTGCCTGCATGGATGGTGCCGATGCCGCCGGGGTGTCCCGTTCCCCAGGCTTTGAGAAGGTCGAGGGCTTCCGATCCGCGCACCTCGCCGATGGGGATGCGATCCGGGCGCAGGCGCAGCGAAGACCGGACCAGATCGGACAGCGTGGCGACGCCATCCTTGGTGCGCATCGCCACGAGATTGGACGCGGCGCATTGCAGTTCGCGCGTGTCCTCGATGATGACGACGCGATCCGCGCCCTTGGCGACTTCGGCCAGCAACGCGTTGGTCAGCGTGGTCTTCCCCGTCGAGGTACCGCCCGCAACAAGGATATTGGCGCGGGACGCGACGGCTTCGCGGAGCGTCGCGGCCTGGTCGGCGGACATGATGCCGGCCGCCACATAGTCGTCGAGCATGAAGACCGCGTCGGCGGGCTTGCGGATCGCGAAGGCCGGTGCTGCGACAACGGGGGGCAGCAAGCCCTCGAAGCGTTCGCCGCTCTCGGGAAGTTCGGCCGAGACGCGGGGACTGCGTGCATGGACCTCCACACCGACATGGTGTGCGACCAGCCGCACGATGCGCTCGCCATCGGCCGGCGACATCGTTTCGCCCGTATCCGCCAGCCCTTCGGAAAGCCGGTCGATCCAGATGCGGCCATCCGGGTTCAGCATCACCTCGACCACGGCCGGGTCTTCCAGAAACCGGGCAATGGCGGGACCGAGCGCGGTGCGCAGCATCCGCGCGCCGCGCTGGATCGCCTCCGCTCTGTGATGTGTGGCAGTCATGGTGGCCCCTCTTTCGACGGGGCGCGCGACAGTCGGTCCCCGCATCGGGGTCGATTAAAAGAACCTGATTTTTGGCTGACTCAACAACTATTTACGCGCGTGCGGCCATCGGCGGTGATCGGCGGCAAATAAGACGGTTTGAAAATTCAGGGTCGGCCGTTATCGGCATCGGACGGCCCCTGCGCGGGACTGTGCCCAGGCGAATCGACATCGCGCGACAGCTCCTTGAGGAATCTATCCCCCGTCGCAAGGCGCTTGCCGAGGGTCTGAATGAATCCCTCGAACCGTTCCACGCCTTTCGCACGGGCGGACGATTGCCCGGTGTCGGAGATCGGCGGCGTGATGGTCAGCCAGAACTGGACGAACAGCGAAAGCGTCTCGCCGAGCACGGCGAGATCTTCGTCGAGCCCGTCCATCTGGCGGCCGAGCTTGTCCAGACGGCGCGCCATGGCCGCTTCCATCCGATCCGCCGCATCGTTGGACAGGAAGGAGGCGACGGACGCCTCTACGATGGCGGATTTGGAAACATTGCGGCGCAGCGCCAGCATCTCGACCTGTTGCAGCAGGTCCGGGTCGAAATAGACGTTCATGCGGGTTCGTGTTGCCATTGGCGGTTTCCTCAAAGCTCAATGCCGTCATCGGGGTTCATCGACGCCTGACGGGCGACCGCGCGCATACGCTGGCGCAAGGCACGGGCCTTGGCCGTATCTAGGTCCGGTTCGTCGTCGAGGATGTCGAACTCCCGCGCCGAAGTTGGCGGTGGTGGAACGATGTCCTCATGTTCGGGTAATTCCGGTTTACGACGGATGCCGGCATTGTCGGGATCGCCTTCGGTCCCGCTGGCGGCATTCGTCGCCAGCTTGTTCGCCGTCACGATGACGCGGCTCGTCCAGTCATCGGTTGGAGTTGGCGGCGCGGCGGTCGATGCGGTTGCCAGTTCGGGCGGTGGCAGGATGCGCTCCTGCAATCGCACATCCTCGAAATAGCGCGCTTTCTCCGCCCGGATCGGCGGCGTGCCGGCGACCATGACGATTTCGTCGGTTGGCGGAAGCTGCATGATCTCGCCGGGCGTCATCAGCGCTCGCGCGGTCTCCTGCCGTGAGACCATCAGATGCCCAAGCCAGGGTGCGAGGCGATGGCCGGCATAGTTGGTGGAATCGCGCAGTTCCGTCGCGGTGCCGAGCGAGTCCGACACGCGCTTGGCGGTGCGCTCGTCGTTCGTGGCGAAGGCGACGCGGACATGACAGTTGTCGAGGATCGAATTGTTCTGGCCGTAGGCCCGCTCGATCTGGTTAAGGCTCTGTGCGATCAGGAAGGATTTGAGGCCGTAGCCCGCCATGAACGCAAGGGCGCTCTCAAAGAAGTCGAGCCGACCGAGAGCGGGAAACTCATCCAGCATCAAAAGCAGGCGATGGCGCTTGCCGGAGGCGGTCAAATCCTCGGTCAACCGTCGGCCGATCTGGTTGAGGATGAGCCTGATAAGCGGTTTTGTGCGGTTGATGTCGGATGGTGGTACAACAAGATAGAGGCTGACCGGCTCCTTGCCGCCGACCAGATCGGCAATGCGCCAGTCGCAGCGCGCTGTGACCCGCGCCACTACGGGATCACGGTACAGGCCGAGAAAGGACATCGCGGTGGAGAGTACGCCTGACCGTTCGTTCTCGGACTTGTTCAGCAACTCGCGGGCCGACGAGGCTATGACGGGATGAACCCCAGCCTCGCCGAGATGCGGCGTATCCATCATCGCGCGCAGTGTCGCTTCGACCGGGCGGCGGGGATCGGACAGGAAATTGGCGACGCCCGCCAACGTTTTATCCTTTTCCGCATAGAGAACATGCAGGATCGCGCCGACAAGAAGCGCATGCGAGGTCTTTTCCCAATGGTTGCGCTTCTCGAGACTGCCTTCGGGATCGACCAGAATATCCGCGATGTTCTGCACGTCACGGACTTCCCATTCACCCTGACGAACCTCCAGCAGCGGATTGTAGGCCGACGAATTCGCATTGGTTGGATCGAACAACAGAACGCGACCATGCTTCACGCGAAAACCCGCGGTCAGCGTCCAGTTCTCCCCTTTGATGTCGTGGACAATGCAGCTTCCCGGCCAGGTCAGCAGCGTCGGCACGACAAGGCCGACGCCCTTGCCGCTGCGGGTCGGGGCGAAACATAGGACATGCTCCGGCCCGTCATGGCGCAGATAGTCTTGGTCATATCGACCGAGCACGACGCCATCGGGACCGAGCAACCCGGCGGCACGGATATCACGATCTTCCGCCCATCGCGCCGAACCGAAGGTTGCCACGTTTTTTGCCTCCCGCGCCCGGATGATAGACATGAGGACGGCGGCGGCGATGGCGAGGAAGCCACCCGAGGCTGCGATTGTCGCCCCCTCGATGAAGATCGGCGGAGCGTAGGCGTCAAAAGAGAACCACCACCAGAAAAAAGCCGGCGGATAATAGACCGGCAGGCCCGCTAGCTTGAACCACGGTGCACCAAGCTGAGGCTGGAAGCCGAGGCGAAATGCTACCCATTGCGTCGCCGCCCAGGTCATCACTAGAACAATGGTGAAGACGACAGCGATCTGTCCCCAAAGGATTCGGCCTGCGCGCATAAGGATTCCAGTAGGCAAGAGAGACGGTGTCGATCAAAGAATAGTCAAATCTATTACACGCAACAAGAAATCGGATGCGGCCGGGCTGCCGGATACGATTGGCGGCAAATAGGACGGTTCATGTCATTGCGCGCCGTCGTGGCGCTCATTCTGAGCATCACCCTGAACCGATTCGTAGATAGGCCCCAGTTTACCCGCAAGGACCAGTATATTGCGGATGGCCGGATTTTGGCTAAATGGCGACCAGATAGCCGAGAACGAAATCGGCTCCGGCTCATCGGCTAGGGGCAAAAAAACAATACCGGTTGTCGGCAACAGTGCCGTCGCTGCCCCGACGATGGTGATGCCGAACCCCTGCTCCACCATGGACAGAAGCGTAACGCGTCCCACATCGAAACGCTGAATCGAGGGTGGAAACAAGCGTTCCGTAAGTCTCAGGACGATATGTTCGTGGACCTGCGGGCCGGTACCGCCGTAGCGCACGAGGAATGTCTCGCTCGCCAGATCAGGCCAAGTGACGGTCGACTGCCCGGCGAGCGGATGCCGTTCCGGCAGCACCGCCATTAGCGGCTCGTTCCAGACGTGCCTCGAGTGGAAATCGGGCAGTTTGGCTGGACCGGCTATAAACGCGAGGTCCAGTTGGTCGGCGCGCAGTTGCGTCAGCGCATCGCGGGCCGTGCTTTCTGCAATCTCGACCTTGATGCCCGGATGGGCATCCCGGTATTGCGCGATAAGTTTAGCGAGAAAGCTGCGTGGGATCATCGTGTGAATACCGAGACGCAAGCGACCGCGTTCGCCTGACGCGGCCATGCCCGCAGTCTTCACCGCATGGTCGAGTTGATCTACACCGACCGACACTTGTTCGATAAAGCGCCGACCGGCCTCAGTCAGCCGCACACCACGTGCATGACGCTCGAATAATAGGATACCCAGATCTTCCTCCAGGGTTTTCACACGAGCGCTGACACTCGAAACGCTGACCCCGAGTGCAGCAGCAGCATGACGGAAGTTAAGATACTCCGCGACAACAAGCGCCTGTATCAAAGACGCAAGGGGAATGCGCGAACCCAGCGGAGTCGGTATTCCCGATTGACGATCCATCATATGTGCTGATCGCCACCGACGCATCAACACCTCCCTATCAAATCCATTCGGTGAGGGACAAATCGCAGACGCAACTGTTGCCCGCGCTGAACACATTGCGAGTTACAGACCACATCAACTTCTCTTGGATGGTTTGGTAAACGGTTTTCAAACTGGACCGAAAGCCGAGACCCGGGCAAGCGGTTACGTGTGCTTGTCTCCTCTCGTATTCGATGCTGGAAAAATCCAGTCAGCTAAAGTACCGTTAAAAATGGAATCTGGTTCCATATATATGGAACCAGATTCCGCTTATCAAGCCTCAATACAATGCCGGAAACAAATGGACGACGACGGGAACAGTGAAAGCAATAGCAAACCTATGCGGGCGGATGCACAACGCAACATCGACTCGCTTCTGCGCGCAGCAGCGGAGGTCTTCGATAGATCAGGCGTGGATGCACCGGTAAAGGAGATTGCCGACAAGGCAGGGGTCGGAGTCGGGACGCTGTATCGCCATTTCCCTCAGCGGCCAGATCTCATCAAGGCAATCATTCGGCACGACGTCGATGCCTGCGCCGATGCGGCCTCGTTGTTTGCAACAAATCACCCGCCCTTGGAAGCATTAGCGGCATGGATGCAACGACTGGTGGATTTGGTGGCATCCAAACGGGGTTTGGCCGCCGCCCTCTATCCGAGTAACTCGTCCTATCGGTCACTCCCCGACTATGTGTTCAGCCAGTTGACACCCGCTTTGCGGGGGCTACTCGATGCTGCCTCAGATGCCGGTTCGATACGAAGCGGCGTAGACGCCCATGAATTGTTGCTCGCAAGTATGAGGGTCGCAACGTCAGCCAGCGAGGGGGATACTGAACAGGCGCGGCGCATGGTGGCGTTGATAGTGGACGGCCTACGCTTTGGGGCCACGAACACCGGTCACGGAGCCTGATATTATCCCAATAGCTCCCTGTTCATCACAAAAATAAACAATGATATATTAAAGGCTGATCCCCCTTTTCCGCCCCAACTGCCATGACACCGATCCACCCTGCACAATGCCCATGACCTCACGACCGAACTGACGGTCGATGACCGGCCGCCACGGGACCAGGGTGAACTCATGGGATTTCTCGACTACGGCAAACTTGCCGCTGGATAACTGCACTGTGCCGGTGAATTTGCCGCTGACGCTTTCGCCGTCCGCCGCCGCCCGGAACGGCAGCGCCTTACTGTCTGCCATCTCCGCGCCGACGCGAGCAACTTCACACTCGCGCAACGTGGCGAGAAGGTTGCGCCGGTAGAACACGCGGCCGTCCCGCGCGCGTTTGGCGTCACCCTGTTCAACGTGATGCTCACGGCGGCGGTCGATGGCCTCGCGCACCTCCTGACCGAATCCTGCTGCTGCAAGGTCGGCGGTCTCGCCGTGTATCATCCGGTGGTCGAGCCAAGTCACGCCGTCCGCGACGATCTGCTTTTCCAGATCGAACGCCGACAGGATGCGAACACTGGCCTGCCGGGTGCGGCCAGCGTCATAGGCAGCAGCGCGGCTCTCGAAATCCTCGGGGATGCGCCAGCGGTCGGCGTCGATCCGCTCGGCGAGCCCAGCACGGCGCAGCGCCTCCAGCCGGCGCACATGGGCATCGACATAGCCCTCATAGTCGCCGCCCGGAACGCGGCCCTCGAACTTCACCTGCTCCAGATGACGACTCGGGCGATAGATGCCGTCCTCGGTGATGGCGGCAATGGCGCGGTCGGACGGCCGTGCTGTCGCCTCGGCGTGGCCGATCTCGATTACGCTGCCAATCCGGGCGTCCTCCAACTGCATGGGGTCGATATTGGCGATGTGATGTGTCCGTCCGTCGATCCCGTCCACGACGACGGTCAGATTATCGCCCAGCTCGTTGGCGAGATATTTGTCGAGGACGCGACCAATGACAGGCGTTGCAGGTGCGTCCTCATGGATACGGAAGGTCATGGGATCTCGTTCGTTTCCATCGGCGGCGAGCGATCTCTGCATGGTGCGGATAATGTCTCCGCGCTCGCCAAGTTCGCGCAGGGTCGGTTCCAGCCGCTCGTTCAATTCCCAGACGCCAGGCGCGTGTTCGGTGGCGAGGCCCATACGCCACAGCTTGGCGAGCCGGCGCAGCCGAAGCGTCCGCTCGAACTGCCGCTTCGGCTCGCCCGGTTCGCGGCGGAGGTCAAGGAACCGCTTGTCGGCTTCCTCGACCATGGCCCGGTCGATGCGGGTGAAACGGTCCTGGTCGATCTCGGCCGTGAGCTTGCGGCTCTGCTCGATCTCGCTGACATGGCCGAGTTCCAGCGTCGCCAACTCGCTGGCCCTCTCGCGGATACCATGAACGATATAGTCGCCATTGATGACCAGATCCTGCCCCATCTCGTCCTTGCCCCGGACGATGACATGCACGTGAGGATGGCCGGTGTTATAGTGATTGACCGCCACCCAATCGAGCCCGGTGCCGAGGTCGGCTTCCATCCGGCCCATGAGGTCGCGGATATAGGCCGTGAGGTCGGACAGCTCTGCACCATCCTCGGGCGAAACGATGAACCGGAACTGGTGGCGGTCGTCCTGGCCGCGTTCCAGGAAAGCGTCGCCATCGGCACGGTCCTCGATGCCCGAATAGAGTCGACCGCGCTCGCCGTCGCGTGAGGTGCCGTCGCGTTGGATATAGCGCAGATGGGATTGTGCCTTCCGGCCCTTTCCGGGGTGAAGAATGTAGCGCTGCTGAACCATGACGCGACGCGCGCCCGGCTGCCGGTGATGCCAGCCGCCGCCGAGATTGCGGGTGCGGACGAAGACCGCGCCGCGCCCGTGCTTCACGCCCTTGCCACTCGACAAAACGGCATGGCGACCGGCGGGCGCGGATGGCGTGAACGCCGCCGTTCCGAGACTGACGCGAGACGAGGTGCGACGCTGCTGCCGGGCGATCTTCTTGGCCTGGGTAAGAAAGCTCTTTGTCTTGCCCGTGCGTGGCGCGTCCGGGCGGATACGGCCGGGCTTGGGCCGGAAGCGGTTTTCGTCATCGGCACTCATGGATGCGCCTCCGGCCGAAATCGCGGAAAATCGGGCAACCGGCGAGTATGGTGCCGGTCGAAACCCCGCAACGCTAAGGCGTTGCACGGAATCGCGGCACTCCGTCGCTCAAGATCATGGTGCCGGAAACGGCGGCCTAACCAGTGTGCAGACAACAAGAATTTCGGAAACCGATCCGACATGGTGCCGGTTCCTTCAATCTTGCCCTCCCTCCTTACCGCCCTTTCCGTCCTTCCCGCAGGGATTCCAGCCAAGCGCGAATCTGCCTGACTGGACACTGAGACGGCGCGCAGCGAACGCGTGAACGCAGTTCTCATGGCGTTCCTCCGTCGCTGCTGCGGGCCACGAACATGCTGCCGGGGTCGGGTTCCAATTCGGTGGAATTGCGCACCGGGACGGTCGCGCGCGCGTCGCCCGATTGCGCCCCGGATGTTTGCGCGGCGGCAGTCCGCGCGTCGGCCGGCCGTCTGGCAAACAGAGGTGCTTCGCGCCAGTCGGGTGGCAGCGCAGGCATCAACGAGGGAGCTTCGCCGTCCAGGACCGGCACGAGGGCAGCAACATAGGCGCGCGTCTCCGGTGGCAATGCACGGCCGGTTGCAAGGTATTCGTCGTAGCGACCGGGACCGGCATTGTAGGCCGCCAGCATCGCCGCGACATTGCCGTAGCGATCGAACATTTCGCGCAGGTAGGCCGTGCCTGCAAGAATGTTGGCGCGCGGCTCAAAGGGATCGCGGCTGAGCCGATGACGGATGCGCAGGCCCGCCCAGGTATCGGGCATGACCTGCATCAACCCCATCGCACCGGCCGATGATACCGCGCGCACGTCGGCAGCGCTCTCAGTGCGCAGCACGGCGACGATCCAGTGCTCAGGGATGCCGAAGCGCCGCGCCGCTTCGGCAATGTGGGCGGCATGAGGATCGACGGCGGCGGTTCGGACCATCGGCGTCGATTGCACAACGGCCATCGCCGATCCCGCGCCGAGCGACAGCATGGCGGCGGTCAGCAGAACGGCATAACGCCATGCCGCCCTGTCTCCGCTTTGAGCCCAGCCTGCCAGCGTGCTCGCTGCGGTCAAGGGCAAGGCGCAAGCGCCGGTGAAACGCCGCCCCTGACCTTCGCTGCGCGCTCCGGCCGTCCTGCGCCTGAGCGGGACGACGGGATGAGCCGGTCTTTCCGCGAACAACGGGATGAGGGTTATGAGCGCGGGGATGACGCCGGATCGCATGGCCTTAGTCCCGCTCGTCGCGCGGCTTCGGGCGACTCCAGTGCAGCGACCACGACGCGCCCGCGTCGTCGTCGCGGAACAGGTTGGCGCGGATTGGATGAAAGAATGTGGGATCGTCCAGCAGCACGGAAAGATACTCGCCGGCCTTCTCGCCGGTGCGTTTCCAGGCTGCGCCGATTTCCGGACCGGTTTCGTTGCTCAGGCTGTCGAAGAGGTGAACGCGATAGTCCGGTGCGTTCTCAGCGTCGGACGGCTCGGCCGCGACGATGATGATGTCCTGATGCAGCAAGAGCGTCCTGAGGTTCCCGATGAAGCCGGCATCGTCGCGTGTAAATTCACCAATCTGGGGCATGAGAGTCTCCTAGGCGGTGAGGTTGGGAAAACCATCGGGAGCACCGCTTCCGCCGATGGCGAAGCGGTCAGTGCGGCGCTGGGCTGATCCGGGCGCGCCATTCGTAGCGGCCGTCGCCTTCCTCATCGGTCCCGAGCGGGACCGCGCGACCGATGACGGAACTTGCGGGGATGGCTCCGAAGTAACGACCGTCGAGGCTGTCGGGAACGTCCGAATTCATGAGGAAGATTTCGCCGTCGCGGATGATGCGGCAGCCCTGCCAGACGGGCAGTTCGCGGCCGATCCGATCGCGCTCCAGAGCCTCGCCCATCTCGATCCCGTCCACCGTGATCGTAGATCGCAGACGGCAAATTCGCTGACCAGCCACGCCGAGGACGCGCTTCAGGAGCGGCACGCCGCGTCGGACATAGCCGCGTTCGACCATGAAGTCGGCGAGCGGTTCGGGCGGCATGACGGCGACTAATTCCGGCACTTCGATCGGGTCGGCCGGTTCAACGGTGTAGAAACCGATCGGTGCGCTCGCGGTGACGTTCCAGATCAGTTTCGTGGGCGTTGGAATGAACGTCGCAACGGCGAAGCTGACGCCCACAAAATACGTCACCATGACATATCCGAACCGCGTCATGGCGCTATCCTCCTGCGATGAAGCCAGGCGGCGTGACGCTCGGGCGTATAGGCGTGCGGCTCCAGACCGGCGGTCAGACGGTTGTGGACGTGCCGCCAGTGCTCCGGGGATATGTCGGCCGGATCGAGGCCGAGTGCTTCCACGGCGTCGATGGCCTGCAATGCGCGCTGCACCTTCACCCAGCCATGGACGCGCAATAGGATCTCACCACCGGGGCGGACGAAGGGCAGCGTCTGGAACGGTTTGCCTCGGTCGATGGTGCGCACGATATCGATGCGGGAAACAATCGTGCCATGCTCGCCGGCCGCCCATCGGACGAAGGCGAATATACTGCCCGGCGCGAAGCCGACAACGCTGCGGCGGCGGTCGAGGATCTGTTCGTAGCTCTTCCGGCCGAAGCGTATCCAGTGCTCGACCTTGCGTTTCTGGAAAGTCAGTTCGACCAATGTGGTGAAGGGCGCGGGATCGTCCGGAAGCGGACGGCCGTGCAAACGGCGGGCCGCCTTGCCGGTCATGTGAGGTCTCCATCTTTGGGCAGAAATTCTCGGGTGAGTAGACCACTCAGCATGTCAGTGACGGCGATGCCCCGTTGGAAGGCCACGACACTGACGCGGCAGAGCAACACCAGCCGGGTCTTGCTGACGCAGCCATTCTGAGTGAAGGACGCTACGATCATGGCGCACCTCGCCCCGACCCAAGAGAGTTGGCACCGGCACCATGGGTCGTGCGCACGCGCGTCAAAGAAGAAGAGTTAGATTCTCTGTTAGATTCTTCTATAGAGTCCGGCGCGCGATTTGCGCCTAATGTCCCGATAGTTCGTGCGCCTAATGTCCCGACAGGGTTCACAGGGGTTTCCACAGGCACTGTGGACAGGTTTTCAGGGAGAAAACGCAGTAGTTCGCGCCCGTTCTCCCACTCGATCTGGAGCCGATAGCCAGGTAGCCTCTGGCGAGCAGAGAGGCGGCGCAGGTCGAGCGCGAAATCGGACGGACGTGCCGCGCTGCCGGATTTCTGATACAGATGGGAAATCTCGAAGGCCCAGCCTTCCGGCTGGCGTCCGGCGTGTTTGCGGGCAACGCGATACAGCCACCGCTCAATGCCGCCGGTCAGGCGGAAATAGGCCGGGTCTATCGTCAGCACCAGGGAGCGGTCGATGACGCTGTTGTAGAACCATTCCGGCAGGACGAACTCCATGCCCTCAACGCGGCCCGCGCGCGTCGCGATCTCTTCCCATTCGTTGATCCATGAGAATTGCCTCCGCCGCCAATGCTTCCCGTTACGGATTGTTGTGGCGATGACAGTTGATTGCAGGCGTGCGAGCGCAGCCTTGAGCAATAGATAATCGCGGTTGCCGGTGGATCGGCCAACGGCGCGCAGGAGCTGATAGGGCATGAAACGGAAAAAGCGCGATGTGGGGAAGCCATTGTTCTCTGCCGCGACGATCTGGCTTGCCGCCCAGATCAGCACGTCGGCGTCCCAGATCGTCGCCATGCCATGCTCTGGCATGGCGAGAACCTGCACCTCGACATCGGCGGCCCGGTAGAGGATGGGCTTGGTCCGGGGTCGCTTCCCTAGCGAAAAGAATGGTCGTTCCATCAGATCGCGCTGATCGCGTGGCGCGGCGTCGCCGGTTGCGATCACGAAAGGATCGAGACGGCTGCGTTCGTTTCCACTATCAGGCTGGTCGGGCATATGATTGACTTTGCGCAGCATTCAGAGCTTGCTCCGCTCTTCTGGCGTAAGCGGCCGCGCCGGGAAGACCGTGCCGGCCCCTTCGTCGCTGGTGGATTTGCGGGCGCCAATCTCGGTCCACGCTTCCAGATCCCGAACGGTATAGAGAACCCGCCCGCCCACCTTTCGGTACGTCGGACCGGTGCCATAAGTCCGGTGCTTTTCGAGTGTGCGCAGCGATATGCCAAGGAAACGGGCCGCCTCCTGTGTACGAAGCAGGCGCGGCGGCAGGCCGGTGTCGTTGCGGTTTGCCATGAGATTTCCCTCCGGTTCGTCAGTTGTTGGCGCCGTCAATGACGGCCGCGGTGTATGGCGAACCATGGCGAGGTACTGGCGGTCTGTAGCGTGCCGCAATTGCGGCGACACGCCGGCGGCACCCCGCTTCAGGCGATGATCAGACTGAAAAGATGAGAAAATTCAGCATGTCGCTGACTTTCTGGCCGAATAGACGAAGACAATGACATGCAGTTGAGGTAAGTCTGCCGCCGGAGCAGACGCGCTGCTCTGGGGCTTAGTAACCCCTGACTAGCGGTTGGTGCCGACCGTAACGGCACTGCGATCCTCGGACCTTATGGTCGGGGAGCCCATGGCGTATGTCCAGGGCTTCTCGCCTAAAGGTCATGGGGCCGTCTAGTCACGGTTACTAACTCCCCGATCACCAGGTCAGAGGGGCCAATTGCGGGGGCGCACCGCAAGCCACGGCTCTTCCCATTGGAAGGGGAATGACGATGCAAACACCCGTCGAACTCGATCCCGATGTGGACGATGAAGCGCCAACGGGAAAAGATATCACGCCATACGACGAACGGCATTACGTGACGTATCTGCGCCTGCTCGATGCGAAGGCGGAAGGCGCCGACTGGAAAGAAGTGGCTGTAATCGTGTTGCACCGCGATCCGGTCGGCGACGCGTTCAGGACACGCCGATGCTGGCAAAGCCATCTCGACCGTGCGCAATGGCTTTCGCGCGAGGGTTACACGCGGATACTGGAACAGACCGCCGCAAATAAGACGTGAAAAGGCGAATTCTGACCGTTATGTAGGTTCGACTTTTCCCAACTTGGCGACGACAGCGGCGGCGTTGCAATCGGTCGTACGACCACGACGTTCGCTACGGTCTGTACGAACGTCTGCGTGCACCACTGGCGCAACAAAATACGGCAGTCGCACATGCTACTTCAGCGCAGAGTTTGCCTTTTCAAATAGCTTTGTCCAAGCTGATCGCTCTTCTTCCAGCAAGTCATTGAGGCTGTGGTTCCGGCACCACCGCACAAATGCTTTGGCAAGCTGATATTTGGACAGCTTCTCAGACTTGAGGATCGACGCCACCGAGCGTGATGTTTGGCCCGCCACCGCCGGTAGCTCATGACCGAGTTCATCCTTTGCAATGGAGGCCAATGTAGTTCGCAGCAAATCCTCGATCTCCGGATTGGTCACTTTTCCATCAAGTACATCAGCCGTGCGTAAGATACCCTTATGCCCGACACTATGAATAAGCGTCTCTTGTTGGGCAGCGGAATCCCCTGCGCTGTCAGAATCTAGAAGTGCGGCCACCTTCAGATTGTGTGCGTGGAGGATAGTCGCAAAATAAACGATCTTTCCCGCCGTTCCGGCCGGAATCACGGCTATATTTTTCCGAAGACCGTCCAGCCCCCCCTCCTCGAATAATTCCGAGACGGCACCGACGTACCAATAATCGGTCAGCCCTTCGACGATGAAATTGCGCTGCTGGGAGAAGAGACTTTGCGCGAGGTCATAGCCGAGAGCTTCCTGCAGTGGCAGCAGGGCTGCCGGATCGTTCGATGTGACGCTGGTGTGGACTTTCGTCCCGACTTCCCGATCCGTCATTTCCACCACACGAACGCGATCAAGTTCGTCGGGCCCGACGAGAAACGGCGAATGAGTTGTATAGAGCGTCTGGTTGCCCTCCGCGAGGCGAGAGAGGGTGTCACGGAAGTCACGCTGTTTAAGTCCATGAAGATGCAAGCCGGGCTCATCCAGTAGTAAGACCGCGTTCTCATGCTTGTCCTCGGCCTCAGCGAAGAAGACCACAAAGAATGAAACCAGCCACTGAAAGCCCTCTGACCGCTGATCGAGCTCAACTTCAACGCCTAGGTCGTCCACCACAACCACTTTGAGGTACTGGCCGTCTGAAGTGATGCGGAGGGTATCGGCCTCGCCTCGGTTGACTTTCGGCTTCCATGCCGAACGAATCTCTTTCGTTAGCCGAATGCTAGCTGCGTTGAGTTGATATTGGCGGGCGTCCAGTTCGTCCCGGATGGTGTCGAGTTGGGCGCTTTGTTGCCCACGTGCATCGACGCCGGTTTTACCCATTTCGGACAGTTTGGCCGCATCGAGACCGAGTAGCTTCAACAGACAGACGTTCCCGTAATCGTATTGGTCATCATCAAAAGCCTGGCTCGCGATTCTCTGCGCAAGGTGCCCCAGGTGGATGAGCGGACGGACACGGAAGTAATTGCTGAATAGCACGAATACCGGGAGGCGCTTGTTTAGGACACCAACGGCAACATCACGATCAATTGAGATCATGACTCGGTTCCTCACCTTCTTGAGGCGGTCGTTCTCGCGTTCATTGTCTTCATCTACGACAGCGAGCATGTCGCCGAGCCACTTCGACATGCTCTGCGCCTTGTTGCCCGTGAGGACCGTAGAGCTTTGCCATCCGTCCGTGATCTGCGTCAGCGATGCGCTCGGCTTCACCTCATCTTCCTCGACCTGGGTATCAAGATGGCGAGCGAGGCGAGAAAGATCGGCTTCCAGTTCGCCGTAGGACGGTTTTGAAGGAATATCGCCTTCTAGACAGTGGACCGAACTGTCGTCGAGGTATCGCGTGAAGCGATATACGATAGAACTCGACTGAAGCGACGGCGGCAAAGTTGCGACATCTTCCTTATCCAGCGCAAACCAACCCGTTGCGACGGGGACGTTGGTTGGTTTGATCTTTCCTGTTGTGATGTCGTTGAGCAGCGCACGCGGGTAATCACGAAGCTGATCGAACGGCTTCACCTCGTCGGGCCGGGATATCTGTTGTAGCGCCTGAAGAACGGCGGACTTACCGGCCTCGTTCGGTCCGACGAGAATCGTCTTGCCACCCTCCACGTCGAATTCACCAGTATCCCGGACACTACGGTAGTTCTGTATACGCGCTTTAACTAATTTCACCCTATTTCCCCCGCCATGAAAACCCAACCAAGCCTATCACCGAACGAACGCGCTTCAATGGTTATACGCGCAAAGCTCGACAATTGACACGGCTACCGTCGAGACCACGCTGACAGCGAGGACCTTATCTTGGCTGAACCTTGATCGGATAGTGCAGCAGAAGCCGATAGCCGCCGCGCATCATCCCGATGCCATGAGCCACGAGGCGACGCGTCCTGTTCTTCCGCGGGTCGCTCTCGAAGTCTTCCTTCGTGCCGCAAAATCCGAGCAGCCCTTCGGCGATGGATCGATAGCTCTCGCTCTGCAGGCGCGCATCAAGCGCACGCAATGACAGAATATGCCACGCGCGGAGTTGATCGGGAATGTTTCTGAAGTCCTGCCCCGGTTTTCTGCCGCGCAGGGCCCTCCAGAAGCGGCGTGCTGCATGGGCGCGCAATTCGAAGAATTCATCCATCGGCAGAGTGACGATGTAGAACGCCGCCGTATCAGGCAAGGATTCGGGCAGCCAGAACTGATGTTCGACGCCATCCATCCGCCAGATACCATGCCAGCCATCGGCGGCGCGGCGCAGTTCGAGGCCGTCGAGATGGGCGAGAACGACGGTCGGTTGGCCGGTGGCCTTGTCCGGATCGGCCGGCACCAGTTTGACGGCCTGCGGCTGAAACCGGGGTGACCAAAACAGCGGAACTTGCTTTGGCGATACTTCGGGATCGTGCGGGAAACCGCAATCCCCACCGTCGAACGAAGTTTTCGAGTTCACTCTCATTCGAACGCCCGGTCCGGGCCAGACGCTGAAAATCCCTTTGATACTCGTCATTGCGACGAAGATACTCCCAGGCGAAACCGGCAGCGGGAAGGGTCTTAGCATGCCCGTAAGCCGCTGGCGCCCGCCAATCGATTTTGATCATGGCGTGTCCTCCTCACGGACGTGCGAGACCACGCCCGATCCATGAGTTTCCACCACGGATCAATCGGCCAGTAGAGGGAATAGCGCGATATGTTGTTCGGGAAACCCGAACACTTGTCGTTGCTCAGGTACATGGTTCTGCTGTGATTTCGCGAGCCGGGCGCAGCCCGGCGAGCGGTGGCCATGTTTCCGGACATGGGCGCAACGCCGATCCACAACGCCGGATCGGCGGAAAATTCGGGAACCCTGAAAGCCGGAAAAGCGGAAAGCCGCGCAACCGGGTTTCCAGTTGCGCGGCTCTGCTGGTTATGCGGCCTTTTCCAGCAAGGTCTTGGCCTTTGCCTCCAGTTCAAGGCGGCTGTCCTGATGGGCCTTGCTGCGGGCATGGGCCGTCATGCCTTGCACGAAATCGAAGATGCTTTCGGGCGGGCGGCCTTCCTCCTGCAACACGGTTTCGATGATCTTGCCGGTTTCCGCCTTGCTGAACCCGCGCCTGCGCAGGAAGGTTTGCCTGTCCTCATCGGTGCGGGCGACGATCCGCTCCCGCGCAGCCCTGATCCCGGCCACGAATGGCGCGGGCGAGGAATTAGCGAAGCTGGACAAAGCCGGGGCCGCTTCATGGGCGAAACGCTGCGCGGCAAACTTGCTGTGCCGGATGCTGATTTCCTCGAACCCTTCCACGCCCCAAAGGTTGCGGTTCATGCAGACCGCCCGGAGATAGAAAGAGGCGATGCCGAGGGCCTTCGATCCGACTTCGCTATTCCAGCAATAGAAGCCCCGGAAATACAGATCGGGGTCGCCGTTCGACAGGCGTCCGGCCTCGATGGGATGCGTATCGTCCACCAGAAACAGGAACACGTCGCGGTCGCTGGCGTAAAGCGTGGTCGTGTCCTTGGTCACATCCACGAAGGGATTGTGCGTCATGGTCGCCCAATCCAGCACACCCGGCACCTTCCACATGGTATCCCCGACGCCATTGCCCGCGATCTTCATGACGGCGGCGACAAGCTCATGGTCCCAGATACGGCCATAATCCGGGCCGGTCACGGCGCGAAGCTCAACGCGCCCGTCCTCGGCTTCCAGCGTCTTCACTAATTCGCCACGATGGCTGACAAGGCCATGTTGCAGATTGATGCCCGCCAGCGGCGCAGGAAGATCGCGCAGGTAGCGGGCCGGTGCGCCGACAAGACTGCACAACTGGCCGAAACTCCAATGCGTCGGAGCGACGGGCTGCTCCTGTCCGGGGACGATCAACGAAAGCCGTTCCGTATCGTCGCGGCTGGCTTCCACGCGCACGGCGCGGCTCTCCACGGTGCGGGCCTTGGCGCAATCCGCGCGGGTTTTCACGGCATCATAAAGCTCGGTCAGCGACAGATAGCGTTCGTCATCCGGGCGCGAAAACCATTCCGACGAAACGCGGCCGATATTCTCGCCGCGCGAAATGTCCACGCGGAAGCCCTTGGAAACGGGCTGCTGGTGATGGTTCAGGGTCATGGTGTTCATGGTCTTTTCCTTTCATGGGCTTGGGTTGGAGCGCAGCGCTGCGCTGCAACCCTGCCCGTCGGCGAGACCGGGGGGTGCAAGGTACAAGGGCGGACGGGCGGAGGGGGATCACCCGGCCTGCACAAGCGGATCGAAGTCGTGGCGAAGATGCGAAGCATGTATCCGCGCGGAAGGCTGGGGATACCGCCCGGCCGCCCTTGTGCCGCGCCAGGGGGCAGCGCCCCCAAGCACCCGGCCCGGCCAAAGCGAAGCGGCGAACGGGGAAGAAGACCTGATCGGGATACGCAAAGCCTGATAATCGGAAAGCCGTGTGTCCCGATCTCCTTGTTCCTTGAGAGGCGGCGGCCATGAGCAGAAAGAAGCCCCGCTCGGATGAGCAGGGCAATCTCGGGTTTCGGTCTCAGTCGCCGTTGCGACGGGACCAGATGAGGTTGTGGGACTTTCCGTCCTCGGCTTCGACCAGGCTGGCGTAGATCGGTGCGGGGAAGCTCGGATCGTCCAGCTTGACGGAGAGGTATTCGCGCTGCGTCTCGCGGGCGATCTTCTTCCAGGCTGCGCCAAACTCGGTGGCTCCGGCGAAGATGCGAAAGTCGGGGCCGCGCTCGCTGTCGCCCTCGGTGGCGGTGAACTTGGCCTTGACGTTGAGGGTCAGGGTCTTGACCGCGCCGGTGAAGCCCGCGCCGTTCTCGTTCTGAGTGAAGGTGCCGATGGTTGCCATTGTCGTGTTCCTTTTCCTGTCGGGCCGCACCATTGCGACCTCGATGGCGGTCGTGAGACCGGGGACGATCGGCCCCGCACCCCTTGGGGCTGGAACGAAGTGAAAGGCGGCCGGCGACAGCATTTTTGCTTCGCGATGCAAAGCCGAAGGCGGCGGAAAAAAGCTGGCGACGGGCGTTGCGGGAAGACGAGCGAGGCGAAGCCGGTCTTCGGTCAGACCTTGCCAGATCGAGGACGCGGATGGAGCGCCCATAACAGGAAATCGAGGGGAATACCGCAATGGCGGCCGTCCTGCGCCGCGCCGGAATCGGGGACTCTCTGCGGGTTCATTGGCTGCGGTTTTCTCTGATCCGACCGACAAGGCCAAAGCGTCCTGTCGCCAGCGAGGGCCTGCGGATGTGGCTTTGTCTGACCTTCGCGGGGGATGCCGTGTCCGGTGCGGCCAGAAGTTTGCTTGCAGGGTGTTGCATCATGCTCGGCTAAGCGGATGGACCGGGCTCTCCTGGCGCTGATCTGCCTGCCGGTTGAAGCGGACGGAAAGCCCAATCTGATAGGCCTGCCATGGCGACCGGGATCAACCCCGTGGATAACTCCCGTTTATCCGCATGGGCTTGCCGCGAAATGGCCGCCACCGCCTCGCGTTAGGGATTGAAGCCGAATGGCGGAAACGCGCCAAGGGCGTGGTTCCGGCGCAGCCGAAAGCCCGGCCCGAAGGGCAACGCCATCAAACGCAAACTAGCATCGCAGATCATGCCTCACGTCTATCGTCACCTGCGACAAAGACATGTGATATCGAGACATCTGATTTTTCCGGCGCCAACCAATCTGCCGTAGGTTTGAGGAATTCTGAGACAAGATGGCCACCTACGCCCACCCCTTCGCATTGCGTAGCCGGATTCCGCTGGCATGAAGGGTCGTTTCCCAAAGAGCTTTCAGGGGAAGCAGGCTATCGACCACACGCAAGTCCACTCCCCGAGATGTGAAGGTTGAGGGAAGATCGAACAGGGTATCGCAGCCTAGCGGCTCTACCGCCGCCCGGCTAACCCACATGCCTGCATCGTGCAAATCCTCAAAGCTATCGGTGGGCAGATCGTAACGATACAGCTTGGCGGCCGAGAGATCGGCAAATCGTTCACGTTCGACGTAGGCCGCTGCGCGATAACTGCCTAGCCATTTTAACTTGTCCGCGTCGCTCGTTTGCTCGGTTGCCCATATCAGGATGCGGGGGCAGTCGCGGGGAAACAGATACATGAAATCCACCCGTTCCTCGATGGCCCACACCAAGGGGGCATTCAGCCACTCCATACCCGGGGCGCGTTGCGAGGGCACCAGCACCAAACGCGGCTTGAAGAGAGGGATAGCGGCATCATCGCTGAAATGAAACAGGCGCATATAGGCTAATATTCAACTCCTGAATTGTCGCAGAAATCTCGAAACCTGCGACAGTCTTGTTTTCGGCGGCGGCGTTACTCAGTGTCGTGCAGTCCAGGGGTCGATAACCGGAACGCCTGCCGCGTCGAAGGCGCTGGCATCGCGTGTCGCAACCGCGAAACCATGGGCGGTTGCGATGGCCGCGATGTAGCCGTCAGGCGTCGGAAAGCCCCTGCCCGCCTTGCGAGCTGCCACGGCAAGGTCGGCATAGTGGCGAGCAGCATTGCTATCAAAGGCGAGGATTCTGCCCTCGAACAACGGCAGCATTCCGTCGAGCGTGGCGGCGAGCTTCTGCTTGCGTCGCCCCTCCGGCAGCGCGCCGATGCCGAACAGGAGTTCCGCGACAGTTACGCTGGAGATGTAGAGCGTTTCGGCAGCCTGTTCGTCCAGCCAGTCCCGCACGGCGGCGTCCGGCTCCGGCTTCATCGCCTCGGAGACGACATTCGTATCCAGAACGATCATTCAAAGCTCATCGGCGTGGCGGGCGTCTTGTCACGGTCCTGTTCCAGCGCCTCGAAATCGGCATTGGTCAGCCCAGCCTTGCGGCTCAACGCCGACAGGGCAGAGCCGAGGCGCAGGCGTTCGGCGGGACGCACCGCCGATTCCAGAATGTCGCGCATTTCCGCCTCGGCGCTGCGGCCATGCTGGGCTGCGCGCACCTTGAGGGCGCGGTGGGTCTCGTCGGAGAGGTTGCGAATGGTGACGGCAGGCATATGATGGCACCTCCTGAACAGTGATAGCTGCGATAGCAATATAGGGAAAATGCTATCACACGGCAAGGTGTGCCTGGCTATTGTTCCATTCCGTCGAGGTGATCCGGTCGCGCGGGAAAGCCGCGCGGCCGCGATTTTTCCGATAAAAGACCGGGACCGTTTTCGCGGTCCCGGCCCGCCTTTCATTCTGCCGCGACGTGTAAGACTTTGACGCTCTCGGCCTCCGGCATGTCCTTGGCAGCGGAGACTTCCTGCTGGTCGTCGATCGGCCATGCGCGCCGTTCGGTGCGCAGCACGGGCGGCAGCCAGCCCGTTCCGGCCAGAAGCCGCTCGGCCGCTTCCGCCATTTCCGGCTTCTTCCTGTCCGCGATCCGCTCCGCCGCCTCGTCGCCGAGGGCATCGCGCACGGCGGCGAGGATTTGCGCCTTGGTGACGCGCCCGAGATAGGCGCGAACCGTTGGCGTCCAGTGCGCCGTCATGTCGAGAGCAACCGCCGTCGCCAGCCTGTCGGCGGTGGCAAGAGCATGGCGCTTGTGGGCCTCCCACGGCTGTTTGACGGCATTGACGGTCAGCGAGGCGCAATGGGCGAACAGGGCCATGACGCTGGCATGGTCTAGCCTGGCGATGAAGCCCCAAAGCTCCGCCACGTCGCGCGGGATGTCCGCCGCCCATCCGGCATGACGATCCTCCAACGCCTTCGCCGCCGCCGTGTCCTCGATCCCCTCCGCGTGGTTGGCAAGGTAGCTGCTCGTCGGGCGGATGTCGAGGCAATGAGCGTCCCCGCCGCCGCGATAGAAGGTCTGCGCGGCAAGCGCATGGGTAGCGGCGATCAAGGCCATGTCCGGCTGCTCGCCAAGTGCAAGACGCAGAGCAAGGGTGCGATGCGCGGTCATATCTCGGATGAGCGCGTCTGACAGTGGCTTGCCGTCTTCCGCCGCGTCCTCGCCCTCCGGTTCATGGCCGGAAACGGGATGGCCGTCGCCGTTATGTTCGCCATCGTCCATGACTTCGCCATCACCATTGACGCGCACGCCGTCGATAACGGTGCTGCCGTCCTCCACTCTTTCTTCCTCTGATTCCGGGGCTTCGTCTTCGGGCCGGATGAAACCGCGCTCGATCCGGGCTTCGCCGTCATGGGACAGAACAACGAACACGCCACCGCGCGCAATCTCGTCGGCGTCATAGTCATGACGCTTGGCGTTGATCCGCTCGATCTCGGCTTCAAGCTCCGCGAAGCGCTGATCCACGTCCGGCGGCAGGTCCACGTCCGCGTCCTCCCATTCCGCCGAGAGGCGTTCAAGTTCCTCCTGCGCGGCGTCGTAGGCGGTTTCGTCTTCCTTCGAAAGCTCCACCGGCTGCGGATAGCTGCGGCGCAGACCATGGGCGTGGGGCCAGTCGATATGAGCCGAAACCCATTTCCATCCCTCTGCCTCCTGAACCTGCGCCGCGATGCCTTCCAGCTTTTCGAGGGCCAGCCTGTCCAGCAACGCGGCATCTTCAAAGAAGCCGCCGCGATCCTCGGTGAACAGGTCGCGGATGATGGTGCCGCCTGCCTCCGCATAGGCTTCCGCGCCGACAAGGATCGCGCGCCGGTCGGTCGCCGCCACGTTGCTGGCGGTCAGGTCGCGGCGGATGATCCACGGCTCGCGGTTATAGGACAGGTTTTCGTAAACCTGCTCCTGCCGGGCATGGTCCTCGGTGATGGCGAAGGCCATCAACTGATCCAAGGTTAGATCGCCGTCACGGTAGACCTGCATCAATATGGGGCTGATCGCGCCGAGGCGAAGCCGTTGCTTCACCACATGCGCGGTGACGCCAAAGCGGGCGGCGATTTCCTCCGCGCCCCATCCGCGCGTTTCCGCAAGCTCGCGGAAACGTTCGAACTGGTCGGCGGGGTGCAGGTCTTCGCGGGTCACGTTCTCGTCAAGGCTGATCTCCGCCGCATCGTTCGCCGTGTCGATAACGCAGCGGATCGGCTCGGTCTGCTTGATCTCCCTGCGCTTGGCGCGCAACAACTGCGCCAGCCTGCGGCCTTCGCCGACACTCACCAGATAGCTGCCGGTCGGCTCGCCCTCCGCGTCAAATTCCGGCTCCACCACAAGATTTTGCAGGATGCCTTTGGCGGCGATGCTCGCCGCCTTCGCCTCGATGGACGCCTCGCTATGCGGCGTCTTACGGGCATTCGTCGGGTGCTTTTTGAGCTTGTTGAGCGGGATGAAAACCGTTTCGCCATGTTCGGGAACGGTCGGGGTCTGTGTCTTCGTCGTCATGGTCTTTCCTTTCATGGGCTTGGGTTGGAGCGCAGCGCTGCGCTGCAACCCTGCCCGTCGGCGAGACCGGGGGGTGCAAGGTGCAAGGGCGGACGGGCGGAGGGGGATCACCCGGCCTGCACAAGCGGATCGAAGTCATGGCGAAGGTGCGTAGCGCGCATCAGCGCGGAAGGCTGGGGATACCGCCCGGCCACCCTTGTGCCGCGCCAGGGGGCAGCGCCCCCAAGCAGATAGCTCTGCCGAAGCGAAGCAAAGTCAGACACAGAAAGACGATCCCGAGCTCGCGCCGCCTGCAGGTTGTGGGTGTGCGATGGTTGCCGCTCCCCTCTCACTGTGTTGCCGTGCGGAAGACTTGCAGCGACACTGGACAGAAGCCCCCTGCCCTTCGCCTTCATCCAGATACAATCTCCGATCCAGAGCAACCGTCCTATTTGTACGCTATGCTATCCGTTTCCACGACAACAGGCTGACGGTTCTTCTCCAACCTGGCCCGCCATGTTTCACTGCAAAATCATGAACACGGCATTTCTGTTGATAGCGATGTATTCCGGGCGACCGATCATTCCTGCGGAAGATGTAGCGAGGGATTTCTTCGGCTTGAGCGCCGATAAGTTCGTGCGGAAAGTATCGGCCGGGGTCATCGCCCTTCCCCTTGTCCGCATGGAAGCATCGCAGAAATGCGCCAAAGGCGTCCACATCGATGACCTCGCCGACTATCTGGACAAGAGACGGGCGGCGGCGGTCAAGGAATGTGAACAGCTGCAGGGGTTAAGATAATGGCTAAGAGGTTATGCCTCGGCAATTTGCGTGATTCAACTACGTAGAGAGATGGCTCGGTTTCTCACGACGCTGCTCGATGTGAGAGGAGCCAGAAGGAAAATCGAAGGCGACGCATCACCATGGGCGCTAGCTCCGCCGATCGATACACGACACTTCATCGAACCGCATTTCACGCGTGAGCGTTGCCATAAGCTCTGCCGCGGGCATGGCACGCGCGAGCGGCGCACCTTGCCCCGCCCATTGCGCACCGTAACCGGCCTCGCCGCGGGCTTTGGCGGCTGCGTGAAGGGCCTTTCCGGCGTCGTAGGCAATGGGATAGTCGGGCGGCGTGGTTCCGCGAAGCGTTGCTTCCGCCAGTTCCGTGAACCGGTTGGCAAGCGCACGTGCCGGCCGGCCGGAAATTGCAGTCGTCAGCCGCGTGTGGAATGCGCCCTGCCCCTTCAGCGCCGCGCGATAGGCATCATCGGCGGCAGACTCTGGGCAGGCGATGAAGGCCGTGCCGAGCTGCGCGGCGATTGCACCGAGATCACGCGCGGCGGCAATGCCCGCGCCATCCATGATCCCGCCTGCCGCGATGACGGGGATGCCAGTCTTCCTTGACAGAAGCCGCGTCAGCGCAAACGTGCCAAGGCCATCATCAACGGCCAGAGGATCGAACACGCCGCGATGCCCGCCAGCCTCGACCCCCTGCGCGATGACGGCATCGAGCCCGGCGGCCTCGACGGCTTCGGCCTCGGCAAGGCTCGTCGCCGTCGCGAAAAGCCGGATGCCGGCGTTCTTCAGGGCAGTGATCGTTTCAGCCGGCGGCAGACCGAAATGAAAGCTGACGACCGCCGGCTTTTTCTCGACCAGAAGAGACAGCATCTCCGGGTCATCGGAAAAGCTCTTGTAGATCACGCGCAGATCGGACGGCGGCGCGGCGCCGAATTCGGCGAAGACGGGCTCGAGTGCCGCCAGCCATGCCGCCTCCCGTTCCGGGTCGTGCACGGCAGGGCCATGCACGAAGACGTTGACGTTGAAGGGCCGGTCCGTCTGCGCGAACGTCTCGTCGATCATCGTGCGGGCGCCAGCGACATCGCTCGCGCCAATGCCGATCGAGCCGAGCCCGCCAGCGTTTGAGACCGCTGCCGCCAGCGCCGGCGTCGAGACGCCGGCCATCGGCGCCTGAATGATTGGCAGCTTCATTCCGAGTCCTTCAAGCATTTCGCCATCTCCTTTCACCGTTCCGCATACATACCGATCAGGCCAGCACAAATTCCATGAAAGAGAATTCATCTTGACGTTCATTACCATTTAAAGAATATATATTTCCATTGGTTCTGCAATGGAGAATTTCGATGGACCTCGCCACACTCGCCGTCTTCAGGGCCGTCGCCAGAGAGGAAAGCATCACCCGGGCCGCCGAACTCCTGGGTCGCGTGCCATCGAACGTCACAACCCGGATCCAGCAGCTTGAGGCGGAAATAGGCGTGGCCTTGTTTGCCCGCGAGACGCGACGCATGGTGCTGACCAGCGAGGGTAAAACCTATCTCGACTATGCCGAACGCATCCTCAATCTCGCCGACGAGGCGCGCCAGCAAATCAATCCCGAAGGACCCGGCGGCACACTGCGCATAGGCTCGATGGAAAGCACGGTCGCAAGCCGCCTGCCCACATTGCTTGCCGCCTTCAACCGCGACTGTCCGCAGGTGACGATCGAGCTCTCGACGGCGCCAACCCGCCAGCTTGTCGATGCGGTTCAGGCCCACCGTATCGACTGCGCCCTCATCGCCATTGCGGCGGACGATAGCTGGAGCGCGCTCGACGCGGTGGAAACAGTCTCCGTCTTTCGCGAGCGGCTCGTCCTGCTCCTGCCAAAGGGGCACCACGCGGTTCGCTCGCCGGCGGACGTGAAACCGATGGCGCTGGCCGCCTTCGCGCCCGGCTGCACCTACCGCATGCTGGCTGAGGAGTGGCTGATGGGCGGAAGCGCCGCCCGCGCACGCCTGAAAATCCAGGAGGTCGGCTCCTATCACGCCATGTTCGCCTGCACCGCAGCGGGGACCTGCGTCAGCGTCATGCCGAAAAGCGTCGCCGACACGCTGTCCCATCTCGGCTCCGTGGAGGAGCATGAACTGATGGCCGTCGACACCCATCTGGCCTGTCGTCCGGGGTTCGCCACTCCTGCATTCCTCGAATGGCGCAAACGTCTCCTGACGGCCTCGAACATAGAACCTTCAACGAGCGCGTGAGAGACCGGCAGTCCAAAGAACGATGCCGGCGCGACAGACGCAGCCGGTCTGGTCCTGATCGTCCGCTTGGGGTTGGCCACTCCGCCTTCACCGGTGTCTATCGATGATGGTCTGTCAGGCATTGCCCTGGAAATCCGACATCGACAGCGCCACCTAAGTGCAGAATGGTCGAGAGCCAGCGGCCGAGCGGTACGACGGAAGCGATGCGGAAAAGATGACGGTAGATTTCGACTTCGATAACAGCTACGCCCGTCTCGGCGCCACCTTCCACCGGCCATCCATGCCGTCGCCCGTCGCCGCGCCGCATCTCCTGAAGCTTAACCGACGGCTCGCCGAGGAACTCGGGCTCGGCGCGGATGCGTTGGACAGTGACGGGGCTGAAATCTTCGCCGGCAACCGGCTCCCAACAGGCGCCGAGCCGATCGCGGCCGCCTACGCCGGACATCAATTCGGACACTTCGTGCCGCAACTCGGCGATGGGCGCGCCATCCTCCTCGGCGAGGTCGTCGACCGAGAGGGTCGGCGTCGCGACATTCAACTGAAGGGGGCCGGCCCCACCATCTTCTCGCGCAACGGCGACGGACGGGCAGCACTCGGCCCGGTCTTGCGCGAATATCTCGTCAGCGAAGCCATGGCCGCGCTCGGCATTCCAACCACACGGGCGCTGGCCGCGGTCGCGACGGGAGAGCCAGTCTACCGGGAAACGGCCCTGCCGGGCGCGATCCTGACGCGTGTCGCCTCCAGCCATATTCGCATCGGCACCTTCCAGTTCTTCGCGGCACGGGGCGACGACGCCGCGGTTCGCCAACTCGCCGACCATGTGATCGACAGGCATTACCCCGAGGCCGCGGACGCTTCCAATCCCTACCGCGCTCTTCTCGAAGGCGTCTGCGCCCGCCAGGCCGAACTCGTCGCACGCTGGATGCAGATCGGCTTCGTGCACGGCGTCATGAACACCGACAATATGTCGATCGCCGGGGAAACGATCGACTACGGCCCGTGCGCCTTCCTCGACGTCTACGATCCCGCGACCGTCTTCTCCTCGATCGACCGGAACGGGCGTTATGCCTACGCCAACCAGCCCGGCATCGTGCACTGGAACCTCGCCCGTCTGGCGGAATGTCTGCTTCCTCATCTCGATCCGGACGAAAACAAAGCCATTGAAGCCGCGCAGGAGGTCCTCTCCGGCTTTGCGAACGCCTTCAACACCGCTTATATCGACGGCTTCTGCGCGAAGATCGGTTTGCAGACGCCTCAGGAGGGAGACGCCGCGTTGATCGAGGATCTTCTTGGGCGCATGGCACAGCAGAATGCGGACTTCACAGTGACCTTCCGAAATCTCGGAGAAGCGGCGGAAAGCGAGCAGGCTGACGGGTCGCTGCGCGGACTCTTTGCCGATCCAGCCGCCTATGACGGCTGGGCGGAGCGCTGGCGTCAGCGCCTCGCGGCCGAACCGGGAGAGCCAGGTGAACGCCGCGTTGCGATGGATGCGGTGAACCCGGCGATCGTTCCGCGCAACCACCTCGTTGAGGAAGCGCTTGCCGCTGCTATGGCCGGCGACCTGGCACCCTTCGAACGCCTGAACGAAGCACTGGCCACGCCCTTCGAGGATAAGGCGGAATTCGCCGATTATGCGGGCCTTCCGCCGGTGCCCGAGGCGGCCTATCGAACCTTCTGCGGCACGTAAACGCGACGCCCGCGAGCGACGCAATCCTATTCGATGGACCGAGGAGCGGCTCTTTCAGTGGCGGCTATCGTTCCCGTTTCTGTCCGTCCGCAAGGCGCCGCCATTTCGGTCGTTCAATTGAAACTCATGACTTTCAAAAAGCCGACATTGCTGATGGTGTAGCCAAGCGCGGATTGACGAGCGTCAGCATCTATGCGGACAAACCATTCTAATGAAAGTTCAGTCCCTAAAGCCGTCAGGCTGCCAACTGCCCATGTCGTTCGAGGAGCCGCATCAACACGGCATTGGCATGGGTGAAATTCGAGAGCTGGCCCTGGAGCTGATACGCCCACTTCTCGCCGTGGAACAGGTTGTTGCGAAAGCGCCACACAATGATCAGCACTGTCAGCAACCGTTCTCAAGGGGCGTTGTTGCGCCCGTCCAAGACCGATCTGACGATATGGGGCTGATCGGTGGGGCGCAGATGTAGGTGGTCGAAGTGATGAGTGAATTCCCCGTTGGCGAAGTAGCGCTGCCGGAAATAGGCTAACTCTTTATCATGCTGGTCGGCGTCGAGCATGTCCGCGTCGCGCCACTCGTCGGCCTTCGCGCAAATCCGGTCGGCGCGGGCAAAATTGCCCATCACCTGGGCCTCGAACAGGCTCCACAGAAAGGTGAAGTTGAAGATGGCGGCGCGGTCGTCCTCGGGCAGCACTTGGAATCCTGGTGCTCGCGCCAACAGCCATTGCATACTCACCCTATTCTCCCATTCTTTGTTGGTTTAAATGCCAATCGATCCTCTCGCCCGTCGCGGTTATAGGTCCTGCACCGTTACGTCCGTCCACATTTGCAATCAGTCATTCCCGTAGTCCATTTCACGCTCTTGTTGGTCCTCATGGATGTAGTTCAGCCCAAGGGCGTCGATTTCGTCGCTTCCCATCAGCGTCAAATCGCATGTCGGGCAGCGAAACTCTTCACCGACGAACTCGCGGGTCAACGACTTCCGAGATCGCATGCTCATCGCGCTCCTCGCTGATGTCTTCACCGGTTTGCTCGCCGGCCATGAAGGCTCGGCATTTGCAGGCCGGGCAGTTCTCCGACCAGATCTCGTCGTAGCGGCCCTTGAATCCTGCAAGGTCAAGTGAACGGCCGCCATTTAATGACGTGCCCTTTGAATGACCTGCAGCGGACGACGTGCCAGCTCGAATGCATCGATGAGAACGTATCCTGGATCGATTCTCAGAACCCTCCTCGTCTCGTCCCGGTTCCAGAGCGAATGCACGACGACGGCCCACCGTCTCCTGGCATCGTCCAGAGAGAAGACCGGAATGTCCGGCCAACCTTGAAGCGTCGTGACCGTGTTGCCGGGAATGAACGTCGTCGTCTGCCGGGCAAGGCGCATGGCAGCCTCAGGCCAGTCTGCAAGCTCGAACCTCCCGCTCCAGTTTCCGTCCATTCCACAGTCGTGACCGGGATCGGACATCGCCCTGAGGTATGAAAGGCCGAGACGCCAGTCGAGAAGACCGTGCAGGTTTCTGTTGTTGTATTTCTGCAGGCACCTGTAGCACGACGAGCCACACCGTCCCATGTGCTCCTTCTCGGACAGGGTCTTGCGCGGCCAGGCCTGCGGATCGTCCAGAATACTGTCCAGGAGCTTGAACACCGGGATCCGGCTGCTGCTCAGCAGATGACGGCAGAAGCCGGAACCGTTGGGCAGTGCGTCGGAGATCTGAAGGTGTGGAACATGCCTGCCATCCGACATCGTGACGACGTTCGGAGCAAGCGAGTCGAACTCCTCCGGAGCGATGTCCAGCTCGAGAGCCGCCCGCTGCATCAGGATCTCCGTCGCCGTTATCGCCGCAGCCCTGACGCTTGTCTTGTCCGCATCTCTGCGCTGGATCGAAAGGCCGACGTCCATGTCGGCAAGCCTCAGCCTCGGGTTCGTCTTCAGAGGAGCGATCTGGAGAGAATTAGTGATCTTGGGAGACGCAAGCCACGCGCTGATTTCGGTGCCGTCGCCGCGCCAGCGGCTTCCATCCTCATTGACGACGTCGCTCGCCACGGCCTGATTGGCCAGCCTGAGCGTCGGAGCCCCTCGCATCCATTTCAAATCCCTTGCGTCGACGTCGGTCACCTCCTGAACCACGTATCCGCTGAAACCGTCTTCGGTTCTCTCCCCCGGATTGACGAGGAAAACTTCCGAGCGGTCTGCGAACTTGACCTCGATGTTCCTGTCGGTGCGGTGCTCATCGACCTTTCCAAGGCTGGCAAGCGTTATGCGCTGCCCCACCTTCGATCCGACAGCCTCTTCAGCAGGCCTGAAATCCGTCCGATACGCGGCGGGCGTGATGCAGCGGATCGGTGTGTTGGTCAGATCCGCATCGCACGATCCGCATTTGAGCGTATGTTCCGTTCCCTTGGTCCATGCACCGCATGACGAACAGAACCAAAGGGAGAAGTCGTCCTTTCGCCAGTCGTTGAACGGCGTCTGCGGAAGCGAAAGATCGTCTTTGTAGGGATCCGGCGCCTTGAGGGATCCTGTGAAACCGACACACAGGTGCTTGAGCTTCTCGCGCGTCCTGACGCTTCCCGGCGCGAAGTCGAAGATGGCCATGTCCTGATCGCGGTCGATGGTGTCCCACTCAGTCTCCCTGTCTGCTCCGAGGTTGAGGCCCACATAGAGATTTCTCGATCGCGTCGGCATGCCGTAAAGCGGCACGAGGCCTCGTTCGGCAAGGGCGGCCGCCAGTCCGATGTCGAGGAGCCCGAATTCATCTTCCAGGCCATCGATCTGCGCTAGAACCGTCGGCACGGACACCTCGTTCAGTATCGCTTCCCGACTGCATTCCGAAGCGGCGGCCAGTATTTCAGCAAGCTGGTCACGCCGCGGCTCTGTCCTCCTCAGCGCCTCCTCGAGTTCGGATCTCCACGACTTGTCCTGACGGAAGTATTCGCTGCAGTAGAGAAACTCCCCATGGATGTCTCCCGGAACGAGAGCGTCGCCCGCCCAGTCGTCCTCATGCGCCTCGCGCAGGAGCCTAAAGGCCTCCACGAGCCAGAACTTGCGAAGCAGGCGCGAAGGAATGTCCGGCAGCCCGGTCGTAATGAACGGAGGCGGCGGAGCCGAACCGGTGATCTCCAGCGGATTGTGGAAGTAATGTATATCGTGGCTCTTGCTCCGGCAGACGGTCATGACCGTCGAGAAGGCCTGCCCCCTTCGCCCCGCGCGGCCGACGCGCTGCTGGTAGTTGAAGCGCTGTGGCGGCATGTTTCCTTGGTAGACAGCCTGAAGCGATCCGATGTCGACGCCGACCTCCATGGTCGTCGTGACGGACAGCAGGTCGGCTGCATCGAAGAGCTGCCGGGAGGCGAACTCTTCGTCGCTCTCCCGGTCTTTCCTGACAAAGACGCCCTTGAACTGCTGCAGCCGAAGGGCGGGATCCTTGGTCTGACCCGTCAGCTCCTCGCATTTCAGCCGGAAATGAGGTTCCTTGTTATCCAGGGAACGCATCACCCGCCGTCCGAGGAAGTTGTTCTCGGCTATGAGACCGGCTGTCATCTTTCCATCATCTATCAGATCGGCTCCGCACCGCGTGCACTTGCCGAAGCCCGCATGAAGATGGACGCGGCCGCACCTGTCGCAGCGCCATGCCCTTCCGTCTTCGTCCGCCGTTCTGAAATGGAGCCTTGTCACGTCGATAGAGCCGTCGTTGCGGAGCTGGCTCAGAGACGTGCGCAGCAGGTTCAGGAAGGCGCCGCACTCCGTCTCGACGGCACTCCCGAAGATCGTTTCGAGAAGGCGTCTCAGCCTGTTCGTACCCCTGCCGAGCATGTCGTGTACGTCGTTCCAGTCCTTGTTGGCCTCGTTCTGAAACTGGTTCGGCGTTATCCGGTATGCATCCGCAAAGATGCGCAGCCATGCATCGTGTCTGGATTTTTCCAGCGTATATTCTTCCGGTCCGTAGAAGCTCGGCCACCCAAGCCCGGTCTCCTCCAGAGCAAAATAGGTCTTGCTGAACAGGAGATCGGTCGCCTCCGGGGGCTGTTCGGTATGCACGCGGCGGCGCGCATCTGCCTGCAGCCCGATATTCTCGTTTGTGTCGTCCTGCTTCCACTCGATGTCACCCTGGGCGTCCTTCTCGAAGAAGGAATACCACGGCCGCCCTTTCATGCGCGTCTTGTAGGTGTCCGCCCCCTCGATCGGCGTCGATCCAAGCTTCAGCAGCTCTGAGAGGATCGGCCGCACCTTGCCACCTCTCGCACCGCGGTCGAACTCGAACAGATCGGAAAGCGGAACGCTCGGCGGATGCCCCTTCGCATTCTTTCGCTTCTCAAGGCTCGTCAGCATTTCGATGTCATCCGCCGCTTCGGCCGTCCTGCCGCTCATCATCAGCGGCATGATGCGGTCGGTAAGGTCTTTCATCCGACGTTCGTCTTCAGTGGAGAACCCGCTGCTTCGCGCCAGAGATTTCGCGGCGCTCATGAGTATCTCGCGGCGCAGATCCCGCTGATGCTGCACTTCGACGTCGAGAGCAAGATTGGCGGCGTCCTCGCGGCTGTCGGAGAAGGCGACCAGCTTCCCGTCTCCATTCTGAGCCTTCAATGACGCGACCAGTTCGGTGGCCAGAAGCTGGGAGGTCTTCCCGAAGCCAGTCCTGAAGCTTCGGATAGGCGACTTGCGGCCGTCGCGCCGGGTTGAGTTCTGCGCCCGGAAGCGTCCCGAATAGTCGGTTCCGCATTTCGCACAGCAGTATGGCACCGCGGTTCCGTCGTCCTCGGTCGTTCTGCGATGGAAGTCGGTCTGGCCGTTCCAGTGAAGCAGGTATCCCGGCACGCTGCCCTCCTGCCGGATCTCCTCCACGATCCCGGTCGTCGGGTTCAGGAAGGCCGGAAGCCATCGGTACGGCGACCCTGCCTTTATCTCCGTTTCCGGTTCCGAGGTGCCCGGCCAGAACAGCGCGAACTCCCCGAAGTTGGCGTCTTCGAACCTGAGTGAGCCGGAACTTTCAGGAAGCTTTTCAAGTTCCTGGGGAGCCGGAAGAAGCGACACGCGCCGCGACGAACCCCGCTGGGTGTCTCCGCGCTTTCCACCGAGATAGAGGTCTCCGCAGGCTTCGCAGTAGAGCATTTCGAAGAGCCTGCTCGGGATTGCGTCGCCTTCCGCTGCTTCGTGGTCCTGCCCGCGTTCTATCGTCGGCTCGCCCCACAAGAGCTTCCCGTTCGCATCGATGCCGACCGAAGCGAACATGCCTTCGACGTTTCTCACGAAGCAATGCATGCGGAACCCCGGAAGACCCGCGACCGCCGCGCGGTCAGGACGGATGGAGGCATCGATGATGACGTCGGGAAAGTCCGGAATGGCGCGCAGCGCAAGCAGCCCCCTGGAGATCTCCGCGTCGCGGCGGCCGTAGAGCGCTTCGGCGATGTCGCGTGACGACAACGGCTTCCGACCGCCTGCCGAGGATGCGTCCTGCATGACGAAGTCGAGCATGCCCGCTGCGACCTCCGTGGCTTTGAGAAGCACCGCAGCGTCCGACAGCGGCGCAGTGCCCGGCATCGATCGGCCAGCCTTCAGCAGGCAGGCTCGCAGATGCGAGGCAGATTTCGCATAGTCCTGATCCTGAAGCGCGCGCGACAGTTCGATCAGGCTGTCCGCAGTCGGTTTTTCGGATGGCGCTTCCACGCGCACGGGCGTCCCGGTGACGACGCTCGTCTTCCAGACGGAAGTCGGATCGGCCGACCCTGCCGTGCCGGCGGCACCGAACATGTTGATCAGATACTTTAAGCTTGCCTCGGCGTTTTCCGGATCCATCGGAAGAGACGCAGAAGACGAGAGGATGCGGAGCTTGTGCGCATGCCGCGGATCCGTCAGACCGAGCCTGTCGATGAGTATTCTCAGCAGGCCCGCCATTTCAGCACCTGCCGAACCTCTGATGAGATGAAGCTCGTCGAGGACGAGATAGAACCTCGCCTGCTCGTTCTCCATCAGCCATTCGCGCGTCTGCGACAGGATTGGATCATCGACTTCGCGCACGAGTATCGCATTGAGGATCGACTGGTTGGTCACGAGAATGTCCGGCGGCGTTGCCTGCATGTCCCATCGCGATGTCAGCTCGCCGCCGTCCGTTGATGGGAATACGTAGCGCAGCTCGGGATCGGCACCGTCCTGAACCAGCCTCTGCTGGATGTCCCTGTACATGCTGACCTGCTTTTTCAGACTGCTTCTCGAGCGGTCACGACGCTTCTTCCAGGCTGGGCTGTCGGCGAGCCGCGGATGTTCCTGAAACCCGGTGACAGGCGTCTTCCCCGTGTACCGTCCGAAGAAAATGCGGTTCCCGCTGAAGCAGCTGTCCATGACGGCGCGGGCCTCGGGAGAATCCACGGCCTTGCGAAGGCGGACCATCTGGTCTTCGACGAGAGCGTTGAGCGGATAGAGGATCATGGCCCTCACGGCCTTCGGGCGGTCGGGATGCTCGTTTCGGCGGTGCAGCCGGAAGCTCCGTCCGGAATCCAGCCAGTCGTCATCGAGAGGCTGGAGCGGGGCTGGCCAGCTCGTGGCCTCCTTGGCCAAATGAGCGAGGATCGGAAGCATGAACGACTCCGTCTTGCCCGAGCCTGTGCCAGACGTCACGATGCCCGGCGTGCCATCGCATACGCCGCGGAAAAGCATCTCGATCTGATGGGAATAGGGCCTGTACGAACCGACGAATCCAGCCTTCCTGCGATCCCGTTCAAATAGGCCCGACAAAGCCAGTTCGACGAATGCGCGCCTTTCGTCAGCCGTGTATCCGCGAAGCCTGCCCTCTTCGTCGGCAAGGAGCGCTTCCAGACCGCGGTCCCACGTCTGATAGCGAGGAACGACCTCGAATATCGGATCGAGCGCCAGCTCGCCGTCCTTCGACAGGAGATCCCGGCGCATGCGGGCAACCGCAGGATCCTTGATCCGGTATGCCGTATCGAGATAGGCCATGAACTGGTCGATCATTCTGTTGAAGCCGCCGATGGGATCGAACATGTCTACTTCCTCGTATTCTGTAATTCCTTGATGAGATCGTGGTCGCCGCCGGACGCGATGGCAGTCAGCCATTCGAACTGCTCTTTCGAAGCGGAGACGAGATCCCTGACCTTGAAACCAGGCTTGCCGATTTCGGCGGAAATTGTTTCCGCGGCAAGCCTGAAGAGATCTGGGCGTTTCGATGGATCGACGCCCGTGGTTGTCAGAAGGGGCAGAGCCTCTCGTTGGCGCTCGACATCGACCGCAATGTCGGCCGGCCACGCATCGCGTGCCAGATCTGAAGACGAGCCGACGGGAACGCCCTCGGTCTTGAACGGAACAAGATAGCCGAGAACCGAACGGGGCACGGACACCAGCATGCCGTCCGTGGACGCGCTGGCGAAGCAGACCATGTTCGATGGAATGTGTCCCACTCTGCGAAGCTCCATCAGCTCAGGCAGCCAGAACTCACATGGTCCCCTGTTGATGTTGCAGAACGCGATCGGGACGATCCTGTCGGGGAAGCGCCGGGCCATCTCCAACGCATGGGAAAGCCCCTCGCCGTTCCCGCTTCGCTTGATGTCGTCCATCGATATCTTGGTCGGATCGCAGAAGACGGCATGAACCTCTCCCCCGCCCACGGCCCTTGCCACGTCGATCACCCGGCGCGCAGAACCCTCGCCCACGAATACGGGCAGCAAGGATGAACGCCCCCAAGCCATGAAAAGCGAAAGCCTTTCCTTTGAAACGCCGATGGCCCCCGCAAGCTTCTCCACCTGCTCCGCCCGCTCCACCCCGGACGCGAGCTTCGTCTGCTGCGCATCCGTCGGCTGCGGCTCCGCAGACATTTCAACGGCCGCAGCGCGGGCAGGCTCTTCCGACAGCCTCTGCCTGACGGCGTCGACCTCCCTGCGAAGGCTTGAAATGTCGTCTGCAAGAAGGCTCGCATTCTCTGCATCTCCGACCGCAACGGTGCGCGCCGCGCGCTCGATCATCCCCTCGATGTCCTTGTGAATGGCTTCGCTTTCCGCCTTGAGAACGCTTTCCCGGTGGGCCGCCTGGGCGATCCTGAGCTCCATGTCCGCTAGTTCGGCACGCTTCCGCGCAAGCTCTTCCTCGAGTCGGGAAGTCTCTTCTCCTGCCTTCGCTTCAACCTCCGCCTTCATCCGTTCGAGCTCGGCGGCTCTCATCTCGTCCGACACCGCCTTCCACTCCGGCGTTTCCGACAGGAGCTTCGGAGCAATCTCCCTAATGGCTGGTCTCGCGGCGAGGATTCCTGCAACGGCTTCGAGATCCCGCAGATCGTCGTTGGAAGCCGTACGCCGTTCCACCTGACGGATGAGCGCGCCGAGATTCTCTACGGATGGATGATCCTCGCCCAGGGTGGCCTGAAGACGGTCGGCCCATTTCTCCACCGACCGAAGCACCTCGTCGTCGCTGCGCAGGTCCGTTCTGAACGGCCCCTCCCATTGCATGCCGGGCTGAAACAGAACAAGCCCGGAAGGCAGGACAACCGCCGTCGACGGATCAGGGATCGAGAAGGTTTCCGCAGATCGGACGTCGACGCTGCGATCAAGCCTGCACGTCCCGGCCTCTCCCTTTCTCAGCCAGCTCTTCAGCCATACGTTCTCCCTGATCTCGATCGCATCGACCATGGCGCGCGACGGCAGCGAAACCGAGCGGTCCCGCAGAAATCTTGAAACAGCCTCCGCAGTACCTGACGTGTAGAGGCTGTATCCGACGGATAGCTGGGCACACTGACTGAACGAAATCGTTTCCGGCGCGGAACCGTTCAGACCGGAAAGATCCATGCCGCCGCCAGACTGCCGCGCCTTCTGCAGGATGCCCACGGCGGTCTCGGCCGCCGGCATGACGGGAGGTCTTGACGCACCGCGCTTCTTCCCGGCCTTCGGCTCCAGCTTTTCATTGAGGACCATCCAATAGGAGTCGACCCCCGCAAGCCACATGCGGTCGTTTCTCGCTTCCTTCAGAGGCCCGCCGGTCGGCCGGCCGTCTTCGATGCGCAGCTCGGTGAGCAGAACCGTGTCCGTGCCCGACGTCTCTCTTACGCGATAGATTTTGCCTTTATGATGCAACGTCATTCAAAACTCTTCTCGATTACGGTTCTCCCCGAACGGACGCACGCCGACGTCGGCGCAAATATCGCTCGGCCTCTTCGTGATGCGGACTTCAAAAACATCTCCACCCACTCGTCGTCCTCGCATTTCCCAAGCCTGACAGGCACGAGATCTGCCACCGCCGAAGCCCCCGCCTCGGTCGCCGGATATGCGTATCTCCATTCGCTTCCCGAGCGGATCATGCCAGGATTTGCAAGCGTCACGTCCGCCAGCCAGCGCGCCCAGGACGAAGGAAGATGGATCCGCCTGCCCGTCGGCGTGATCACGCCGTCTTCGAAGCCGAATGGCGGTCGGCCGCCGCTTCTGACCTGATGGAAGAGCATCGCGATCGAAGGCGACTGATAGGCCCTTTCAGGCTTGCCCGGCACGATCGAATTGTAGATGTTCGGATTGCGCTCGGTTCCCCTCTCCATCCTGAAGAGGCCGTCGGCTTCGCCTTTCGGCGCATTGAAGTAGCCTCGGGCTTCATCCAGGCGGTCCATCACGTGGTAGCCGTGAACCGAGGGCCACCCCTGGTCTCCGACAGGCTCCGCCCGGCGGCGATGAACGACCGCCGGAACGCCGATCCGCCTGATGAAATCCTGACGCATCGTTTCCGATTCAGCTCTGACGACGATCCTCGGAAGGCTCCACTCGGACACGCCGCCCAGGACCTGGACCTTCGCTCCGGATTTCGCGGCGGTGGCCATGATCCGCTTCGAAAGCATGACGGTGGTCGGCCCGGACATCCTGACTTCGAGGCCGCCCAGCAGCTCGACGCCAAGCTGACGCATGACGAGCACTCTGGATGGAAAGTTCCTCAAGAGCGCGCCGTCGAACCAGCCCGCATCCACGAATATCCTGATCACTTCCCATGGTGAAGGATGATCGTCCATGCCGGACATTCCCCTGCCGACGATCTCGAAGGCGTCCCGAAGCGGCAGCGTCCGCGCGGCGCGCGCATAGAGAGCCTCTCCTATGGAGACCATTTCCTCGCACGAATCATGCCTTTCGCCATTCCAACGGTCGACAGCGGCCTCCGGCTCCGGTGACGTGCCAGCATAGAACTCGTCCTCGCTGATATGCCGTTCCGGATCGAAAGGCTGCCGCATGATCTCCGGAATGTCGTTGGCGCAGGGAACGAGCCTGATTTCATGGCTTCCCGCCGACATCTTCGCCTTCGCAGTTCCCGAATACTGACCAGAAGGAAATGAAAGCACCGTGCCGTCTACCTTCATCGCCATCGGGCGGCCGTCGAAAAGAACCGTCGGAACGCGGCCGGCCTCGAAGCAGAGGTGCGGCGCAAACTGACCTCTGCCCAGATATGCCGCCGTCCCGACGCGTATGCCGCCATGCCATCCGAACCTGGCTTCGCCTGCAGCCTGATGCGCTTCCGAAGCGCCGGACTTCAGCGTGACGAGATACCACTCCGACGTCACTGCGCTGACGGATTTGACGACTCCGTCCGGAATTTCGGAGAGCATCCGTCTGACGACCATCCACGCCGCATGCCTGCCTTTTCTCGCCGCAAGCACCTTGAAGCAACCGAACCCGACGTCCTCCAGAAGGACCTTTCCCGACCGAAGCGCGTTCTTCAGGTCTCGAGGAATGTACTCGAAGGCAGCGTCCGGCTTTGGAATCCTGACCCTGTCTCCCAGCGGACTGACACGATAGAGCGCATGCTCTCCGTATTCCTCCTCCCTGATTTCGAGAGACTCCAGCTTCTTGATGAGCGCCACGACGTCGTACCACGCACGCCAGAACGGCGTGTCGCGATATTCCACGCCGCCATGAAGCTGGATCTGGTCGAAATACCTGAAATTGTATTCGAGGGAGTGGGCTGAACTGCCCAGTTCATGGCTGGATGCCCTTATGATGTTTGCGACGTGCCGCGGATCCATGAGCAGATGCTCAGGCATGCTGTCCCTGATCTTGCGCAGCGCATTCCTGGCACGCCATGTAGGAAAGGCCAGCTTCAGCGTTCGTCCGATCAGAACGTAGCTGTCCTTCTCCGGCAGATCGAGTTCGACCTCGTAGTTGCGCGCGAGGTAGGCCTTGAGATGCTCCCACATCCTATCAAGCCCATTCATAGAGGCTCCAGAGACACGATCTCCCAACTGCGAGACGAGCATCCTTCGGAAGTTTCGTTCTCCCGCCTGCCCTTCGGTGCCCTGCCGAGTCTTGGACGTCTGCATCCAGCAGAGAAAGAGAAGGATGCGCACGTATCGAGGCGTGCGGCCTTCGACTTCAGACAGTGAAATGTCGCCGGTCAGGTAGTCCTTGAGCAGATTGCCGCCCGGCAGGCTCAGCTTGAACGCCTCTATGGCGCTATCGAGGTCTTCCGTCCTGAAGATCCGCTTGAGATCCTCGTCATCGACGTGGATGCTTCCGATCTTTCTCGCGTTTCCGGGCGCGATGAAATACCGCTCAAGCAGCACGTCGTCCAGATCACCCTTCACTCCCTTCATTGCCTCCCCCCTTCAACCTCACAACCGTGCATAGGCGTACGGAAATTGTAGACTATCGAGGCGTCTTCCTCCGTTCCGCACCTCCGGCAGGCAAGCCCTGAAGTGGCGTCATCATGAGGACGAGGCCAGGCTCGCCCTCCACCGCATCTGCCGCAGGGTCATCGAAGAAGAGCTGCGCCGGAACCAGGCGGCCGGACTTTGCATTGCCGATCCGGACATGCCCTTCTTCGTCAATCTCCACGTCAGGAAGGTTGGACGCTCCGGCGTCGGACAGACCTGCATGAAGGAGACCTATCCGGGAGCGCAGGTAGCGCACGTCGGAATGCACGAGAAGACTTCTTTTCATTCGCGAGATGCAGCCGAGCATTCGGACTACCGCGCTGTCTATCGCATCGAGATTGCCGCTGCGGGCAAGTGCGAACCTGTACGCGCCGTCTTCAAGCGGCGGCGGCACCGAGGTTTCGAAAAGCGCAGAAAGGTCATGATTCCGAAAACTGTCCCGCGCAGCTCGCCACTCGTCCCTGCGTCGATATCTGACTGGCGTGTCTGCAAGCCTGTAGCCGTTCGCGGCGATCTGGTCGGCTGCGATAGGCTCGCCCCATCCTGCAGGCCAGTACGTTCCACCGCCGTATCCGCCGATCGACCGCTCGGAATCATTCTTCCTTCCCATGAATCTTCGCACCATGGGAGGCAGCTTGGCTCCGCGTTCCATGACTTCCGCCGTGATCCGCGCCTGAACGCCATCCTTGCCGGATGAGATGTGTTCGACCAGCTTCCGCATGAAGAACGGCGGCACGGCGTTGCCGACCTGCCTGTATTGCGCATGCTTCGATCCGAAGAACTCGAAGCTGTCTCGGAAGCCCTGAAGCCGCGCCCCCTCTCTGACGGTCAGGGGACGGTCATGGATCGGATGAGTGAAGCATCCCGACGTCACGTTGGAGAAGCCAGCGGAAATCGTGTAGGCGGGACTGTCTTCGTGTAGACGCCCGTAGAGCGTCGCATAGTCTGTCAGCCTGACGCGACGGAACCTCTCTGGGAGCAGTTCTGGAGGAATGTCCTTCCAGCAGCCGCCCTGCGGGACGGTCGATACTCTCCTCCGGTTTATTTCCGAGAGATTGGGGCAGTGATGGTTGGCCACGTGTCCGGCCGTGTCGGCGACGAACTTGTGAAATTCCGTCTCCATGACCGCATTCGAGCACCGGGCCACGCCCGAAGGTCGTTCCCCGAAGAGATCGCCGATGGCTTCGGCGACGCTTACATAGGGACAAAGGCCGCCTTCACCGTCCAGACCGTGCGTCGGCTTTGGAAAGGTGGGAGGAATGCTCCTGTCGGTCGCAACGAGGATGAAGCGGTTGCGAAGCTGTGGAAGTCCATGGTCGGCCATGTTCACGACATCGGCGAAGACATTGTATCCGCGGTCACGGAAGAGCCTGAACAGCTCCTTCACGATCACGAGATTGCGGCCGTACACGACGCCAGGGACGTTTTCCATCACGATGTTCGCCGGGCGGCAGCCCGCAATGGTGAAGCCGTCAAGAAGTCGGATGAAATGCACGAACAGCGCATTCCTCGGATCGTCCAGATGAAAGATCCCCATCGTACTGACGGCCTGGCAGGTCGGCCCGGCGAAGAACCAGTCGATCTTGTCTATGCCTGAGCGCCTGATGATGTCTGGCGCTGACACTTCCGACACGTCCCTGCAGTCGACGACTGCCTCCGGGTGGGCCGCCTTGAACGTCTCGGTCGCCTGACTGTTTATATCGAGCGCCCATCTGACTTCGAGATCCGGAATGGCCGCCGCCGCTCCTGCCGACATTCCGCCGCAGCCTGAATAGAGATCGATCGCTACTTGCCGCATGATTTCCCCAAAATTATTCAATTTAGCGTAGCAGCACAAAAACGGTAGATCGAGATTTTTCGGCTCCCTTAATAGTTTTAATTGCTGCACTGGCAATCAACACTCTGAGGGCGGCATCCTTGTCGATCAGTGCCCTGATCGCCCCGTCAACGGCTTCCAGTTGTTCTTCGATCTGCTTGAGCCGAGCCTCGTTCTGTTTCCTGAGCAGACGTTGGGTTATAGTCTTCTGCCGGTTTTTGGCGGCCGTCCTGTCCTTCACGAGGGCAAGCCGCACAACATGCAATTCCTTCAGATCATTGAGAATATCGGAATTTGCCTGAAGCATGCGCGGCTCAAGCAGCGCGCCGAACCGGGCCAGGAGTTCAGCATCGATCCGGTCCGTCTTGGCAAGCCTTCCCGCCGCTTCGGCAAACCGCCTGGCAAGGCGTGGGTTGACCTTTGAGAGCGGTAGACCGTGCGCCGTCATGAACCGCTCGAACGCCTTGTGATAGGCTCCTGTCGGTTCGTAGACGATGCGCGCCACAGCGTCGTTTCCAATCCAGACGAGGATGGCGGCAAGGCGCCCTCATTTTGGACGTCTAGGTCGCCTTCGCGCTTGCCTCAAAGCAGACATTACGTTTGCAATGGCGCTAGGCCGCCAAGTGCGCATAAGCTCCATCCGTAGCAGAAAAAGTCCGGAAACTCCTTCAATGCTTAGATAAATCACCGTGACGCTTCGGAGGGTCTCGGGCGTAATGCAGCGACCTTGACGACTAGGATGCCGTAATCAGAGGCCCCCCTGGTGAGGATCATGGGCTTATATATAAACTCAATATGTTCGGGCTCTTTGCCCGGGCGCGTCTTGTCAAGGACGAGCAACACGCCTAGGCGCGCGTTGGTCACCTGATATTGACTGGCTTGACTCCCGTATCCGGAAAGAAGCGCCTCGAATGAAGCGTCATTACTCTCCTGCTTGACTTCGATGACGATCTCACACGACTTATAGGTGTAACGAAGGTCGGCGCGCCCGCCGCCCTTCCCTTTGACCTCGTCGTCAATAGCCATCCCTCGCGAACGACTCCAGGAATGGAAGTCCTGTTGGAGGTCTTTCTCGACCGGGTTCGTTTTCACGTGCTTGAAAAGATAGCCCGCCTGCTGATTTTGCTCGAAGGAGCTATTTAGGCGATCTTCCGCGAATCCCAAGACGGCATGGGCAAGGTCCATGAACCCAGCTTTGTAATCCGCATCCTGGAAGTCAGGCAGTTCGGAGAAAGCCGATTCGACGGTCTGAATCGCCTCAATGATGTATCTCGTAGTCCGCTCCCGAACCCTTTCCATCCTGAATTGAAGAAGGGCCTCGAGTTCAGTGAAGCCTTTCTTGCCTGCCGCCCGGTCGAGTATGGCGGAGGCCGACGGGCTGGCGGCTTCCGCGTTCGTAGGGTCCGCAGATCGCTCCGCAAAGGCTCTTATGTCCGCAACGATGCCGTCATCCATGTCCATGGCATATGCCGCGATCCACTCCTTCATCGCCGCCATGAAGAGGTGATTGCCCAGGAGGCTCGTCTCGATCCTATACCGGACAAGAAGTTCGACTGCCTTTCCTTGTCCAGGACTGAACACCATAGAACTCGCGTTGTACGCGATGAGCAGTTGATCGTTGATCACCGCAGCAGCATGAAGCCATGTCGACTCGGATAGGCTGTCAGCCAGACCTGACAATCGGATCGACAGAGTTGTGAATGCAGAGGCTTGCGCCGCCACGTATTCGAGCAGCGGATCGGGATCGGCCCGGGTAACGTATGCGTCATAGGCGAAGGCCGCTTCCGTCAGCTCGGCAAGTGTTTCTCGAAGGCCGGAAAGATCTCGTGATCGGATGAAGCCTGTCAGGAGATCGATCGCCAAGGCGAAGCTCCTGGCTTCGTGTCGGCTGTCGCGCGCTTCTGCTGCCGCCGAGAAGAGGTCGCGGGCTTCGATAAGTGCCGACATGGCATCTTCCGTATTACCGGCCGCCATGGCTCTACCAAGCGCAAGAAGTCCCAACTCCAGCTTCACCTGGTCGGCGCAAGCGCGATGGTCTTGGTACGCGCGAAGGAATTCGATCAGTCCCTGATCGTCCCGACCCGAGAGCACCAAACCTGCGACCCGCGCCGCATAGGGAACGATCAGAAGTTCGCTCTCGTCATCGATCTCGGTGATAGCGGCACTCAATCGGGTCAATTGACGCTCGTGACCCAATGCGGAGAGATAGGCACCCTTCAGCGCCGCGATCCTGGCCGACCGATTGTTCGAGCGTTCTTTGAAAAGCGAGAGGAAGTGGTTGAAAATCCGTTTCGCGGGTTCGTTTGTGAGGACTGGGCGTCCCGCCATGCGAGCGGTTATGTCCAGAAGAGCCAGATCGTCAGTGATCTCCTCGACAAGGTCCGCGAGGAAGGTTTCGACGTCGGCGGCACGCTCGTCACGATGCAGCGTGACCAGATCGTAAAACAGTTCTGGAAAACTGGATGCCCCCGCTTCGCGTCCGCGGCCAAGGAGCGCGTCGAGACCGCCGAACGAGGCAGCGTCATACGGCTCATCCCGCTCCAGATAACCTGTTATCGCACTGTCGAGCGACATCTATGTTCTTACCACATCCATTCGTCTTCTCGAGAATTCCTTACATTATCGCAAGAAACATGCTCGAGGACTGCCGGTACGGCGAGGCTGGTGACGAAAACTTGGACGTAGGGCATTTCGTCCGAGAGCGAGGCGAGACCCTTCACAATTTCCGAGACGTTGTCGTCGACGGTCTCGTCCGTACGTGGGGAATCGATGAATAGGAGGCCTGGGTGGCGGCCGACACCCCGCGCCTCGCTCACCCGCAACATCGCGAGCACTGTTGCGATCTTGAGGCGTTTGCGTTCGCCCGGCTGGCAATCACCGAAGAACTGCTGCCCTCCGGCTTTCCGCAGCTTCATTCGCGTGCCTTGGAATTCGATGTCCTCAAGCATGATCATTCCGAAGGACCGGGCGAATTTCGTCGCCTCGGTCGCCACCTCCGCAAGTATCGCCTTCTGCTCGTCAATGAAGAATGAATTCGTGACCGTGTCGGCGGCGTTGAGTACTTTAAGATCGTCGTTCGGCGGAGGGGCATCTCCGCCAGTCAGGCGACGAACTTCCTCGATCTGCGCGTCCAGCTTGAGCGCTTCTTTCCAAGACTCCGTCGGCGTCTCCGAAGCGGCAATCTCCGTCTGGAGGTTCTTTAGCTCGGTCTCCAGGCCCTCGCGTTCCTTAATCTTGGTTTTGAGGCCCCCGTCGACCTTCTTCTCGGCTACCTTTAGCTTGCTGAGCCGGTTCTTCGCTTCTTCTTCCCTCTCGACCAACGTCTCCCGCACGCCGGTCACGTCGTCTTCTGCCTTCGGTTCATGACGTCCGCAGACGATGCAGTCATGGTGCTGCTGCCGTTCCTCGCGGAGGTCGTCGGTAAATACCTCATCGCAGCTGGGGCAGTATTCCGGGCGCAAAAGCCGGAAGACGGCACCTGCCTGCCGTGCCTCATCGAAACCGTGCCGTTCCCGCACTGCATAGGTAACCGCCTCTTCGGCGGCTGACAGGTCGGATACGATGTCCGCCTGCCTTCGCGTCAGGGCGTGGATTTCTGCAGATACGGCCGCCAATCGGTGGATTGCCGTCCGTTCCCTCGATACCACCGCTTCGACACGATCCGGCCCGGCCAGACGCTTGCCGACCTTTTCCCGGTCCGATTCCAGCTCGGTGAGCCGGAGTCGCGCCGCGCTTTGGCTGCGTGCGGCGGCCTGCCCGATGCGCTCGCCCTCAATGCCAATTCGCTTGATCACCGCCTTGATGGTCGTGTGGGTCCCAACCCAAGGCAGACCGATGAACATCCGCATGAGATAGGTTTCCATGCCCCCGACTCCCGCGGGGCTATTGCCGAAAATGTTTTCGGGGTTGGGATCGATTGCCAAGACCGACGACAACCATGACCAGCCGTGATCCTGGGCAACATCCTTGCCCTTCTGGTTCACCACGATCCGCGTGGAATTCAGCCCAAGCTTGTCGAAGAAGAACGTCTCCATTGCGGCTTCAAACGACGTGGCGTCCTGGAATGTCGACACCACGAACTCGCGGCCATTCTTCAGTTGCACCAGCGAGCCTCGTTGGGCGTGAAAGTCTTTGATCCGGGTCTCGAACACCTCATTGTCCACCGAGAAGCGCAGCGTCATCGCTTCGAACCAGCGCTCCATGTCTTTTGCCAGAGAGCTGCGTCCGACGAGTCCCAGCTGCATGAACCTCAGGAGCGTAGTCTTGCCCCTGAGATTGCTGTTGCTGACGATGGCGTACAGGCCTGCCCCGAGGTCCTTCCACTCGAAGTCAATTTCGTCATCGAGAATTCCGGCTTTCTTGCCATTGAACCGTAGTGACAGTATCCGCACCCGCTGCGGAACGGCGGGACGGATGATAGGTTTAACCGAGTACCGGTCGAGTACTTCTTTGACATCCTCCCTGCCCACACCGGCCTTCTTGGCGATCGCCTCATACCAGGCGTTGATGTCCGTGTTGATCATGTGGGGCCGCCTCCGAACTTGTCGAGCTTGGACTTCACGAGGTCTGTGATCGTGGGAATGTACGTCATGATGGCGGTATCGTGGTATTGGCGCGTCGAGTGCTGCACGGACTTGAGTTCGTTGCCACGTCTGGGGCCGGCGACATCAACGACCAGCCGTGCGCGGTCGCGGTACCAGCCAAGCAGCGGGAAAGCCTTCGTGATCGTCTCGCAGAACTCATCGGTCTTCTTGGTTAGGAAGAAGAAGTGCGAATGACCGACCGCTGTCTTCCGGCGCTCCGGTCTCACGAGACCCCGGCATTCGAGTAGGGCCAACGCGGTGTCCAACGGCTCGTATGCACCGAAGTGCTTGCGCAGCATTGGGATCGTGCGGAGAGAGGGTTCACCGTCATCGCATATCGCCCTGGCGATATCCAGCTTGGTCGGTTCGCCAGTCAACTCGTGCTGGGCAATCAGTTCGAGCGCTAGGTAGTCTGGGTAACGAACCCAGAAGTCCATCGCTTGTAGCCGCTTTTCGCCGCCGAACACATGCGGGTATGTCTCGACCATCTCCTTGTCCGAGTTATCGGCTTTTCCTGCATTCAAAAGAAACAGCAATCGGATGGCATCACGCTTGTAATCTCGCGCCATACATCCTCCCTATATGCGTGCTATGTGATTAGCTTATGCGGGGAATGCAACCTAGTAAAGTGCTCGCGAAACCCATGCAGAGATCAAGTCGGAGGTCGGCCACCTCTTTATGGCAGCTAATTCGTCCGCGAGCTTCAGAACCGGACGGTCGGGGAAGCGACCCCCATTTCTACCGGTCTGGAAAGCGCCCCCATTTCGGACGTTCAAGCTTCGACTTGGTACTACATAAACTTGCCATTCGCTTGCATTGCTCGCCTATCCTCCTGACGGCCAATCATGGCCGAAGGAGAAACGACATGGGTATAGCACAATACGATCCTGCCATGCACGGCAGGCCAGCATGGAACGCCGGACGAATCGTCGGTATTAAGAAACCCCTGAAGCAGCGCCAAGTCTGGGCGATCCGCTTCTTTCTCGATCGCGAAGGGCGAATGCGTGATCGCGCCCTGTTTGATCTCGCCATAGACAGCAAGCTTCGGGGCTGCGATCTCGTCAAGATCAAGATCGGTACGCTGGTTTCGGGGCCATCGATCCGGACCCGCACCATGGTGGTTCAGCAGAAAACGGGTCGCCCGGTTCAGTTTGAGATCACGACGGACGTGAGAGCCAGCTTGCTCGCCTGGTTGGAGCGAAGAGGTGGAACGGTTGACGACTACGCTTTTCCCAGTCGGGTCGATCCTGCCGGTCATCTGAGCACCCGACAATATGCACGATTGGTCGACGAATGGGTGACAGCAATCGGCTTACGACGGGAAGACTACGGTACACATTCACTCCGCCGGACCAAGGCGGCGATGATCTACAAGGCAACCGGTAACCTCCGTGCAATCCAGATTCTGCTCGGTCACAGCAAGATCGAAAATACGGTCCGGTACCTCGGTGTGGACATCGATGATGCCCTTGAACTAGCAGAGCACACCGAGATCTAGCTTTGTGCGGTTTCGTTTGGGGCGGGCCGCGCATCCTTATAATTGCCTGCCGCGCATAACGACAATCATCGAGCGGAAAGCAGTTTATGCTTGCGGAAGGCTTAGGTCATGCATCTCTCTCGAGAGAAAAGGTCTCTGCCTTCAACTCTTTTGGGCCGGTTGGCAGATCAGAAACGGAGGTGCGCTTTTCCACTTCGCAACGGTCTGCCCATTGACCCATACCACTTTAGGAGCGCGGTCAGACTCGCTTGATGATTTTGTACTTCTCGAAGGGCTGCCGCAGTCGGCTTAGCACTACCGTGTCAAGTCTGTTCCATAGTGCAAATCTCCAGGTGGCAGGAGAAAGACACCACCAAGTTCAGGAGGCAATCACCTGTCCATTTCTTATTCTTCCGAAGCACAACTATGCCAAAAAGTCCGGCAGCGCGCTTCACGCCAGAGTGCGCTTCACACCATTGCGATAGGTGCTTGGCGAACAGCCCATCCAGCGCTGGAAGGCTCGGCTGAAATTCGCATGTTCCTCATAGCCGAGCGCGAAAGCGATCTGGGCGACGGACGAATCTGTCTGCGTCAGAAGCGCCATGGCCCTATCGCGCCGCGCCATCTCGACGATCTCGCGATAGGTATATCCCGCGACGCGCAGACGCCGCTGCAGGCCCTGAACACCAAAGCCGGCGATTTCCGCAGCACCGTCGATATCGGTTTGGCCCGCCAGAAGCCGCAAGGCGACGACCGCTGAAAACGAACGCGCCGGTTCGGGCGCTTCGCTCAACGCGACATCGCCAGTCACCTCCCGCAGTGTCAGGGGTTTTAATGCAAGAGCGTCAGCGGCGGGATGAGGCTCGGCGATCTCCTCAATTGAGAATGGAATGGCGATGCCGGAACCATTGCATCGCAGATCGGTCTTCAACGCGAGCTCGATCATCGATGACGACTTGTCGCGCGGATAGCAGACCTCGATGAAGTTTGGTCGCCAATCGGCGCCGAGATAGACCTGCGCGAACGCCAGCATGGGAAAGATGATATGATCGGCATATTGCGTGGTGGTCTCGCCGATGATCGGCGGGGTGACCCGCCATATCCAGCGTCCATTTTCCAACTCCAGGGTCATGGTCGTGCCGAACAGCTGGGTCCCAACCGTCGCACAGGCGCGGCGAAGTGCACCGCCCAGGCACCCGGCCTGCGCGGAATAATCGGACCATTTTCCATAGACCCGATAGGACATAGCCTTGCCGACCGACAGTCCCAGGCTTCGCTCGCCAAGCACCCTCGCGCTGCTTTCGAAGAGCGCACTCATTAAACTCAGTGGTATCGGCATATTCTTGTGTTCGAGGACCTCAAGCGGCAGGCCGGACTGCTGAAACGCCCTGATCAGTCCGCGCATTCCGCCGGTCTCCTCGACCATGGCCGGTAATGGCCCGATCCCCCTCAAACGCGCAAGCGCAACCGAACTGCTTCTTTTCGTCACCGCCATCTCCAAAGTGACGTCAAATGAAAAGCGCCGCCCTCCAATTGATCGTATTGAACAAGAGTACCAAGGGACGGGTGCAAGCCGACTTGAACCGAACAATTGTCAAACGTCAACGCATCATGCCCTTCAGGGGCTGCCGTTTGTCGGGTCTTGTGTTCCACATAGCAATTTTGGACATCAACCTCAACGCGCATATGACAGAAAACACGTTCAGACAGATGGAAGAGGAAATTTCTCCGGTTCGCGGTTCCAGACCGGCTTCGGTCTACGCGGCGACTTGCTGCAAGACACGTCATTCAATGTATTCGCAACCAGATCAGCGACGCTTGGGCAAACGCCGGAGCGAGATGGAGGGAAAACCCATGACACTGAGTTTCAAGCCCGCACGGGCGGCGAAGACGGGGGCCGTTCTCGCAGCCGCCCTGTGCGCTTCGGCACTGACAAGCATGAACGCTATGGCCCAGGACAGCCCTAGCACAACCGCGCCCGCGGAACAGCCCAACATCATGTTCATCATGGCTGATGACGTCGGCTACATGCAGCCCAGCATTTACCACCGTGGCCTGATGGTCGGCGAAACGCCGAATATCGACCGTATCGGCCATGAAGGCGCGATGTTCACCGACTACTACGCCCAGCAGAGTTGCACGGCGGGCCGCACCTCCTTCTTCACCGGTATGAACCCGGTGCGCGCCGGCATGCTGCTGCCGGAAATTCCAGGCTCCGAATCCTATCTGCGCAAGGGCACGCCTTCGCTTGCCGTTTTCCTGCGCGATCTCGGCTACACCACCGGTGAATTCGGCAAGAACCACCTTGGCGACACGGCCGAATCGCTGCCGACCGCTCATGGCTTTGAAGAGTTCTGGGGCTATCTCTATCATCTGGATGCCATGCAGGGCGTCAGCTTCCCAGACATCAATTCCAGCCCGACCGAGCAGGCCGTTGTGCCGCCTTGCACAAACACCCCGGTACCCGGCCTGTCCGATCCGCCCGGCGCGATCGACCCGGCTGACGGTCTGTGCATGACGCCGCCGCGCCCGGTCATCGCATGCTCCTCGTCGGATGGCACGGAGGCAAACCAGAGCTGCACCGATGAAGGTCCGCTCACGCTTGAGCGCTCGAAGACCGTTGATGAGGAAATCTCCGCCAAGGTCGTCGACTTCCTCGACCGCAAGGATCCGGACAAGACCGGCAAGCCCTTCTTCGTCTGGTACAATCCCGCGCGCATGCATGTGACCACGGTTCTGTCCGACAAATATCAGGACATGATCGGCACCAAGGGCGGCAAGGACTGGGGCCTGAACGAAGCCGGCATGAAACAGGTCGATGACAATATCGGCCTTGTTATCAAGAAGCTGGAAGAGATGGGCGAACTGGACAACACCATCCTCGTGTTCACCACCGATAACGGCGCTGAAACCATCACCTTCCCCGATGGCGGCGTGACGCCGTTTGCGGCCGGCAAACTGTCGACCTGGGAAGGCGGCATGCGCGTTCCGCTCGTCGTTCGCTGGCCGGGCCACATTGAGCCGGGTACGATCAACAATGACATGTTCTCCTCGCTTGACTGGCTGCCAACGCTGGTTGAACTGGCTGGCGGCGCCAAGGGCGATGATCTGAACAAGCAGATCCAGGCCGGTGATTATCCGGGCATCGTCAAGACCAAGCTGGACGGCTTCAACCAGGTCGGCTCGCTGACGGGCAATGAGGGGTCCGCGCGCGATACGTTCTTCTACTATTCAGGGCAGACGCCTTCGGCGGTGCGCTACAAGAACTGGAAGATGTATTTCGCCATGGTGGATCAGGATCCGTCCAAAACTTTCCTTGGCCCCGTCAAGTACAGCTGGACACAGGTCGTCAACATCAAGCGTGATCCCTTCGAGCAGTCGATCGGTTCTTTCTCGAAGACGTTCAACGGGATCGGCGGTGCGCTCGGTTCGCCTTCGACAGCCTATGCCTATGACTGGAACATGCTGCCGATCGGTCAGGCCCTGTGGCTGAAGGAGCTGGAATCCTACAAGGAATTCCCGCCGCTCCAGCACCCGGCCGCCTATAACCTTGATGCTGTGATCGCCGGTGTGAAGGCGTCCAGCACATCGAAGGAATAGGCCTCCGCCTGCCTAGCGAAGAGCGAAAAGGGCGGTCGGAAGTCCGCCCTTTTCGGTTGAACGAGAACCGAGGAGAGAGGCAATGACGATGAACAGAGATATCCGCGCCGCACTGATTGCGCCCGTTTTCGCATTGGCCATGGCGGCATTCGCCGAGGCTGGGGAAGTTGCCCCGCTTGCCTCCTGGAATGACGGCGACACAAAACAGGCCATTCTTGATTTCGTTGCAAGCGCGACGGATGAAGGCGACCCGAACTATGTCGCGCCGGCCGACCGGATCGCGGTGTTCGACAATGACGGAACGCTGTGGACCGAGCACCCGATGTATACCCAACTCGCCTTTGCGCTCGATCGCGTCAAGGCGCTGGCGCCCGATCACCCCGAATGGAAGACGACCGAGCCGTTCAAATCCGCGCTTGCCGGCGACATGAAGGGTCTGGCAGCAAGCGGCGAGAAAGGGGTGGCCCAACTGGTCATGGCGACCCATACCGGTATGAGCACGACAGACTTCGAGGCCATCGTCGCAGATTGGTTCAAGACCGCCAAGCATCCGCGTTTCGACCGGCCCTATACCGAGCTCGCCTACCAGCCGATGTTGGAAGTGCTGGACTATTTCCGCGACAACGGGTTTCAGACCTATATCGTGTCGGGCGGCGGCATCGAGTTCATGCGCGTCATTACCGAGGAAGTCTACGGCATCCCCCCGCAGCAGGTCGTTGGCTCGTCAGTCAAGACCAAATTCGAGATCATCGATGGCAAGCCGCAGCTAACGAGAGAAGCCAAGCTCGCCTTTGACGATGACAAGGACGGCAAGCCCGTCGGCATCAATGCCATGATCGGCAAGCGCCCGGTTGCCGCCTTCGGCAACTCCGATGGCGACCGCCAGATGCTGGAATGGACCGCAGCAGGCCCCGCCGCGACCTTGATGATGCTGGTCCATCACGATGACGGTACCCGCGAATATGCCTATGGCCCGGCAGGCGGCCTGCCAGAATCGCCCTTTGGTCACATGTCGCAATCCACCCTGGACGAGGCGGACGCCAGCGACTGGACCGTGATCAGTATGAAAAACGACTGGACAACGATCTTCCCGGAAACGGCGAGGTAACCCAGCTGCGCCGCGGCGCGAATGCCGCGGCGGCTTTTCCGGCGGACGGGTTTCGCAAGGAAACTCACTTGAAACATTTTGTAGTTCTTTGTCTTTTTCTTCTGACGTCTCCGGCCTTTGCTCAAAAACAAGCGCATTACGTCGGATCCGAGCAATGTGCCAACTGCCATGATTATGAAACGCGCGGCTGGATCGGGTCCGATCATGAACGCGCGTGGACTGCCGCGACTGCTGACAATATCCGCGCCGATTTCAACGGCACTACGTTTGAGGGGGCGGGCATGTCCGTTGTTTTCTCACACGATGAGGCGGGTTATCATGCGCTGGTGACGGAATCCGATGGCACGACGACGCAGCGCGATGTGCATTCGGTCGTCGGCATCGAACCGCTGCAGCAATATCTTTTCGAGACGGAGCCCGGCCGTTTGCAAAGCTTCGATGTCGTCTGGGACACCGAAAAGAAACAATGGTTCCATCTCTATCCCGACCAGGTTTTGCCGCCCGAGGACGGCCTGCATTGGACCGGGCCTTATAAGAACTGGAACGCGCGTTGTGCGGAATGTCACGCGACGGGTTTTGAAAAGAACTACGATCCGGGGACCGAGCGTTATCACTCGACTGAAGCCGAAATCGGAGTCGGTTGCGAGGCGTGTCACGGGCCGGGGTCAGGCCATGTGGAATGGATGAAGACCCATTCTAAAGCCGAAGCGAAGGAAAATCCGGGTTACGGCCTGACGATGGAGACGAATGCGGGCACGCAAGCCTGGATTGAACAATGCGCCGGTTGTCATTCCCGCCGCGAGGCCTACGGCGATGGCAATCCGCGGCCCGGCACGCCGTATCACGATGCCTACCGGTTGCTCACGCTGAACGGCGGCCTCTACTATCCCGATGGCCAGATCCGCGGCGAAGTCTATGTCTACGGTTCGTTCCTGCAGTCGAAAATGTATCGCAAGGGCGTCGGCTGTCTGAACTGTCACGATCCCCATACGACCGAACTGATTGCCGAGGGTAATGCGCTTTGCACGCAGTGCCACTCGCCAGCCGGCAATGCCGAATTTCCGACGCTGCCGCTGGAGGACTATGACATGCCGGAACACCATCACCACGAAACAGGGACAGCCGGCGCGGATTGCAAAAGCTGCCATATGGCGGAGCAGGTCTATATGGGCAATGACTGGCGGGCCGATCACAGTTTTCGCGTTCCTCGACCCGATCTCGATGCCATCACCGGTGCACCGGATGCCTGCACCGGTTGCCACACAGACGAAACGGCAGACTGGGCAGCACAAACACTTGCGGAATGGTATCCACAATCCAGCCACCGTGGACCGCATTTTGGCGAAGCCTTTGCCATGGCTTTGCAAAATCCCGTACTGTCAAAGAACAGGCTCGTCGAGATCGCCAATGACGACGAGACTGCGGATATCGTTCGGGCGACGGCGCTTGCTCTGCTGAAGCCGCTGCAGGACCGGGACGCGGCCGATGAAACGGCTGCGCTTCTGGACGATGAAAGTCCGATGATGCGCACATTTTCTGTCGGTTTGCAGCCTGTTGCGCCGACAGAAGCCGCTGTCGGCAACGTCGCGCCACGATTGTCCGATCCGTCCCGAACGGTGCGCTTTGCCGCACTGCGACAGCTTTTCGGACTGCCCGTCGAGAGCCTACCGCAAGACGTCCGCATCGATCATGATGCGGTGATGGCCGAATGGCGCAGGTCGCAGTCCTACAGAGCCGATTTTCCGGAAACGCATCTGGTCCTGGCAGGCAATGCGCTGCTCCGGCGCGACTATGAGGAAGCGCTTGCGGAATTCCGGAAATCCGTCGCGCTCGATCCGCAAAGGCTGGATGCCTGGAGCATGATCATACGCCTCACAAGTGCGCTCGAGGATGAGAGAGCCTTAAGGGCGGTGGTATTGGCGGCGCTTGAGGCCAACCCGGGATCCACTGAGCTACGGAATTTTGCTCATCAGCTCGAAGTGGTGGTTCCTTCTAAAACCACATCTGACTAGCCGTTCATTTCCAGAACGGACAAGCCCACACTTCTGATGAATGACTAATGTTTAAGAGACCTCATTCCCACAAGCAGCTTGGCATTCTCAGCCTATCAAATGGCAGCTATTCCCTCAATTCTCCCTCAAAACCGGACAGTCCGCAGACGGCCCCAGAGCGGCTACTCATTTTCCGACGAAACAGACTTCGCTTTCGTGCTATTCATCTCGTCTTGTGAGCTGGAATATGCTCTGATACGGCGTCTCTTATTTTTCTCCGTCGATATTTTTCGCTTAGAAAAATCTTGGTACATGGTACACGACGAGCTTGCCTTTCTAATTGACTTTATAGAGTTTTTTTAACTCAGTTCGTCCAATCGATCATGGGGGCCACGGCAAAGCGGGAAGCCGCTGGAAACTCTCGTTTTTTAGTTTTTTCAGACACTTATAGGAACTCTTTATCTGCCTCTTTATCTGCCTCTTTGCCGCTCATTCGGTGCCAAAGGCGTCAATCTCAACACCGGCCTGGGTACAAAGTGTCAAATAGACATCGTGTACCAAATCAGGAGATCATCAGGGGCTCGATCAGGACACGCAAACGCAAAGCTGGCAGCAGCATCAGCCGTGCGCGCATGCGAGTGATGCGAGAGGGAACGTCCTATCATGAGACCAAGACTTTTGCCAAACGCCCTACCGCAACCCCTTGGATAAAGAAGCGTGAGAATGAACAATCCAGACCTGGCGCGCCGGAGGAATATCGGCGCCTCTGGATAACGTTTGAACATGTCAGCCGGCGATCGAACTGGCGCAAGCGCGGTTATCGGCTGTCACGATCGAAAGCTGTTGCCGCGCTCTCAAAAGCCAATTTTCATAAAACCGAAAACCCACTGAAACAGAACTGTCACACGGCCGGTGCATTGATGGCGGCGAAGTTTGCAAAGCATTGCAAAACGCCATTCCACCGGTCTCGGAAGGGTTTCCCGACTGCGGCCGACAGCGCGGGGCAGCCTATGAGCGCGATCGAACTCGAGAACGTCGACAAGTCTTTCGGCAAGACCGGCGTGTTGCACGGCATATCGCTTTCGATCCGTTCGGGCGAGTTCGTTGCCGTCCTCGGCCCCTCCGGCTGCGGCAAGACCACGCTTTTGCGCGCCCTTGCCGGCTTCGAACAGATCGACCGCGGCGCAATCCGGGTTGGAGACGCGCTTCTTTCCGGCCATGGCCGGCATGTCGCGCCGGAAGAGCGCGGCATCGGCGTGGTGTTTCAAAGCTATGCGCTGTGGCCGCATATGACTGTCTCCGGCAATATCGCCTACGGACTCAAGGTCAAGGGCCTTGGCCGCGCCGAGCGCGAGGCGCGCACGGCCCGCGTTCTCGAGACGGTCGGGTTGACCGCGTTTGCGGATCGGCGGCCAACCGAACTTTCGGGCGGCCAGCGACAGCGCACGGCGCTCGCCCGCTGCCTGGCGATGGATGCCGGTCTCGTGCTTCTCGATGAGCCGCTTGCCAATCTCGATGTCCATCTGCGCGGCGAGATGGAGGAGGAGTTTGCCCGCTTCCACAAGGCCTCGGGCGCGACGATGTTTTACATCACGCATGATCAGTCGGAGGCGCTGGCGCTCGCCGACCGCGTCGCCGTGATGGACAAGGGCAGGATCAGCCAGTTCGCCAGCCCCTCCGAACTCTACAGCCAGCCGGCAAATGACATGGTCGCGACCTTTATCGGCGAGGGCCAGATCGCGCCGATTACGGATTTAAAGCCCGATCGCAGCGGCTATGGTTTCGCCCGCTTCTTCGGCGAGCAGGTGCGGGTGCGCAGCCGGCCTTCGGCACGTCCTTGCGCCGAAGCGCGCATTGCCTTTCACCCCGCCGACCTGAAGCTGACCGAAACCGGCGGCCTTGGCGCGACCATCCGCCGCATCACCTATCGCGGCGACATTGTGCGGGTCGAGCTTTCGCTCGGCCCGGATGAGAAAACCTTTTTCATGAACGTCCCTGCCCCGGCACGCATCGAAGCCGGGCAGCGCGTGGCCGTCACGCTTGCAGACGGCTGGGTCCTGCCGGACCCGAAAACAGCAGAAGCCTCCCACTGAGCACCAACAATCGAGGATATCCCCGATGAAACTCTCCATGCTTGCCCTTGCGACCCTCAGCACGCTTGCCTTCACGGCGGCCCATGCCGAGGAAACCATCACGCTTTACACCAGCCAGCCGCCGGAACAGGCCCAGCAGACGGTCGACGCCTTCGAGGCCGCCAATCCGGATATCAAGGTCAACTGGACCCGCAACGGCACCTCAGCCCTGATGAACGTGATGCGCGCCGAAATCGAAGCCGGCAACATCCAGCCCGACGTGCTGCTGGTCGCCGACCCGATCAATCTCGGCACGCTGAAGGCCGAAGGCCACCTGATGGCCTATCCGGAAGCACCCGTCGACGGCTATGACAAGGCCGCCTACGACAAGGACATGACCTTCTTCGGCACCAAGGCGATCACCACGGGCATTGCCTACAACACCGAGATCGCCGAGCCGGTCGAAAGCTGGAACGACCTTCTGGTCGAAGACAATCGCGGCATGATTGCCGTTCCGAGCCCGCTTTATTCGGGCGCGGCGCTGAACCACCTGCACGCCCTGATCAACACGCCGGAAATCGGCTGGGACTTCTATGAGGGGCTCAACGATCTCGACATCGTGCCCGAGGGCGGCAATGGCCCGGCAACCAAGGCCGTGGCCTCCGGCATGGCCAAATACGCCATCATCGTTGACGCCAACACGCTGCGCGCCAAGGCCGATGGTTCGCCCGTCGACTATATCGCGCCCAAGGAAGGCGTGTCCTTCATCGGCGAACCGGTTGCCATCATGAGCACGACCGATCATGAAGAAGCCGCCAAGAAATTCGTCGATTTCCTGCTTTCGAAGGAAGGCCAGGAACTGGTCTCCGCCCAGGGCAATATCCCGCTTCTGCCGGGCGTCGCAGCACCCGAGGGCTATCCCGACCTCTCCTCGATGAAGCTCATCGGCTATGATGTCGACGAAGCCGTGAAGAACAACGACCAGGTGCGCGAGCAGTTCGCCGAGATCTTCGGTCTGTAATCGCAATGTCGCTATCGACCACAGCCGCCGGAGGGCGTCCTTCATGGACGCTCTCCACCCTTTCCGGGCTTTTGAAGAACGAGCGGGCGCTGATGCTGGCGCTGGCGCTTTTTGTCGGCGTCTTGTCGATCCTGCCGCTCGGACGGCTCGTCTACGCGGCGTTTGTGACCAGCGCTGGTTTCGAGCTCGACCGCATCGCCGACGTTCTCGGCGGCCGCCGCGTGTTCGAGGCGACGGTCAACACGATCTGGATTTCGCTTTCAGCCACCGCGCTTGCCACTGTTGCCGGAACGATCGCCGCGCTTCTGGTCGGCGCGAGCGACATGCGCGGGCGAACCGCGTGGGTGTTCGGCTTCGTTCTGCCACTGATGATCCCGCCACAGGTCATCGCGCTCGCCTGGATCCAGGCCTTCTCGCCGGCAAGCCCGGTCATGAACCTTCTGGGCATTGCCCTTCAGCCAGGCATGCGGCATCCGCTCTATTCGGCGGGCGGCATCGTCCTGCTACTCGGCCTCTACAACGCGCCTCTGGTGTTTCTGGCCGTCAGGGCCAATCTGCGCCGCGTGCCCGCCGATCTGGTGGAAGCGGCCCGCGCTGTGGGCGCGACGCCCTTGAAAGCGACGCTTGGCGTCATCTTGCCCTTGATCCGCGGCGGCATTTTCGCGGGCGCGGCGCTTGCCTTCGTGTCGTCGATCGGCAATTTCGGCATCCAGGCGATGCTCGGCATTCCGGCCCGCGTGCCCACGCTGATCACGCTGATCTACCGGCAGCTCAATTCCTATGGTCCGTCGGCATTGAACGACATGGCGCTTCTGGCGCTGCTGCTCGCGGTTCTGACAATCCTCGGCATGGCCATTGCCGGATTTCTGAGCCGCATGGGCGACCAGCGCGTCGATGGCGCGTCCAGACCGTTCAAGTTTCCCCTCGCCGGATTCCGCCTTCCCGTCACCGCGCTGGCGTGGGGCTATCTTCTCATTGCGCTGGTGCTGCCGCTGTCCGCACTAGCCGCTTCGGCTCTGGTGCGCGGATACGGGCAGCCGCTCACACTGGAGACGCTGACCTTGGAGAATTTCTCCAACGCAATCTTCCATCACGAGGGCATTCGCGAGGCCTTCTTCACAAGCCTCTGGCTGACGGGGCTTGCGGTCGCTATCCTGATCCCGGCCTCGGTCGCGCTGGGCTATTTCCTGAGCTGGCGAAAGGGCGTCACCCCGCGCCTGCTCTACCTCTCTTCCCAGCTCGCCTATGCGCTTCCCGGCATCATCATCGGGGTGGCGATGATCCTGTTCTTTCTGAAACCCATGCCCGTCCTGGGCACAAGTCTCTATGGAACGATCTGGGTCATTCTCGCGGCCTATCTTTCGAACTTCCTGGCGCTGGCGCTGCAGCCGGTGCTTGGCGGGTTTGCGCAGATCGAGCGGTCGCTGGATGAAGCCGCGCAGGTGGTCGGCGCGGGCATCTTCCGCAGGCTGAAGGATATCATCCTGCCGGTGCTGGCGCCTGCCGCTGCGGCCTCTGCCATCCTGGTGTTCATGACCGCCATAAACGAGATCCAGACCTCCGTGCTGCTGGTCTCGTCGCGTGCGCAGACCATCGGCCCGATGATCATCTTCCTGGAGGAAGCCGGGTCATCGACGCTCGCCGCCGCCGTCGGTTGCCTGATGGTCATCGTCATCCTCGCGCTGATGCTTTTCAGCCTCACCTTCGCAAGAAGGCTTCCGCAGGGAGTGCTGCCGTGGCACGACTGACAGTGATCAGCGGATTGAACCGCAAGAGCGCCGCCATCTTCCTCGTCGAGGCGGCCGGCAAGCGCGTCCTGTTCGATTTCGGCGACGGCCTCGACAAGGACGAACATCCCGATATCGACGCCATCGGCGCCGTCGATGCGATCTTCCTCAGCCATGCGCATCAGGATCATGCCGGATCGATCGAACGTCTCGATGCGGTCGGCAATCCTTGCGTCTTCGCAACCGGCCGGACACTCGATTTCCTTCAGGGTCGCATATCCGCGGAGCGTGCGCGGGTCATTCCGGAACAAGGCTCTTTCGAGGCCTGCGGGTTCAGGCTGACCACCGGACGCTGCGGCCATGCGCCGGGCGGCGTCTGGTTCCATATGGAGACGGCAGCAGGCGGCTTCCTCTACACCGGCGACATCAGCCTAGAATCGCGATGCATGGCATTCGACTGTCCTCCGCCGGCAGCGACCGTTGTGGTCGACGCCTCCTATGGCGACCGTGCGGAAAATCTCGACGACCAGATCGCGGCCATTTCCGACTACGCCGAAGGCGGCGCGGTGCTCTGCTGTCCGGGCGCCGGACGGGGCACCGACATGGTGCTCGCAATGGCATCACGCGGACATGACGTCCATGTCTGCGCGGCCGTCGGCAGGGAAGTCGAGGCCGCGACCGGTGAGGCGTTCCCGGTCGTGGACGGCGAAAGCGCGGAGCCTGGCCAGGTGATCGTCGCGACGGAATCCAACGCCGAGGCCGGTCTTTCGGCAGCACTTCTGCAAAGGAAGGATTTTCGCCTGATATTTTCAAGCCATGTCCCGAACGGCACGCCGGCGCGTGCTCTCATTGAGCGCAACGAGGCCGTCTGGCTTCCCTGGAACGTCCATCCGCGACGGGACGATGTCATAGACCTTGCCGACCGTTGCGGCGCGCGGCAGGTTCTGCCAGCCTTTGTCGACATGACAACCGCCCCTGAACTTGCGCGAGCCCTCGGCAAACGCCTGAGACTGGAACGCGAGACGGAGATTTAGACCGTGACAGAAAAGCGCCTTGGCGTTCCAGATCACGTGCCCGAGGGAGAGGAACGCGAGGACGGGCTACCGCTTCTCTTCCCCGTCATCGAAGATTTCGGCCCGCACGCAAAGACGCTGTTTCTCGGCAATCTCGCGGCCGCCGAGGATCGCGAGTGTCTTCTCGCGGCGGGGATCACCGAGACCCTCAACGTCTCGATCAACATGTTTCCCGGTCCGCTGTTGCTTGCGGACGGGACCCATATCCGCCGCTACCAGATCGGGATGATCGACGGCGACGGCAATGATCCGCATCTTCTGGCGGCAGCCGTGTTCACGATCGAAGGCCTGATGCGCGGCTATGTCCCCGCGAAACCGCATTATCCAAAGCATCGCAAGGGCAATATCCTGGTGCATTGCCGCGGCGGACGCTCGCGCTCGGTTGCGCTGATCGCGTTGTGGCTTTCCACTTTCGCCCGCGACAGGTTTGAAAGCTTCGAGAGCGCGCTTGCGCATCTTCGAACCTTGCGCGGTCTGAGCGACGGCTACCCGCTGCCGCCGATGCTCGCCCTTGCCGAAGAGGTCAGGCGGCGCGACCTGCTGGGCGCAAAACACGCGATATAGGTGGCGCATGGCCGAGAAATTCATCTCCGCAGGCGATGTCGCCCGTCTTGCCGGCGTTTCCCGCTCCGCCGTCTCGCGCACGTTCACCGAAGGCGCGAGCGTCGCGCCCAAGACCCGCGCCAGGGTGATGAAGGCGGCCGAAGAGCTTGGCTACCGCGTCAACCTCCTAGCCCGCACGCTGCACAAGGAACGCTCGGATCTCGTCGGTCTTGTCGGCGCGAACCTCTCCAATCCCTATATTTCCGCCCAGGTCGATGCGCTGACGGCAGCGCTTTACGAAAACGGTCTGCAATGCATGCTGCTCAATCTGGCGGGCCAGCAGGACGACATGGAGAATGCCGTCGCAAAGCTGCTTGAGTACAGGGTCCGCACAGTCGTCCTTCTGTCCGGGGCCGTGCCGGATACGCTGATGCGGCTGGCGTCGGCGAATGGCACGCGTCTCGTACTCATCAACCGGCCGCTGCCGGAAAAGATCGGCCTTGTCGACCAGATCGAGGCGGATTCGGCCGCCGGCGGCGCGCTGGCGGCGCGGCGGCTGATCGCGGCCGGTTGCAGGAACGTGGCCGTTGTGCTGTCGGGTTCGCGCACGTCCGCCAAGCTGGCACGCGCGAAGGCATTCATCGCAGTGATGAGGGATCATCATGTTCCGGTCACCCAGTGGAGCCAGGGGCGCAACACTTACGAGACCGGCGTCGAGGCCGCCCGCGGGCTTCTCGGAAAGCCGGGCATCGACGGAATTTTCGGGGTAACCGACGAGATCGCGCTCGGCGTGATGAACACGGCCCGCCACGAACTCGGCCTGTCCGTTCCAGAAGACGTCTCGGTGATCGGCTTCGACGACGCGCCGATCTCCAACTGGTCCTCGCACCAGCTCACCACCATCAGCCAGTCGCTGTCCTCGCTGACACGGGCCACGCTGAAAGCCATCACCGGCCCCGCAAACGCCCCCTCCTCCCACCACTTCATCCCCGTACGACTGATCGAACGCAGATCGGTGCGCGCGTAAGGTTCTCCGGGTGAAAGGACAGGCATGTGAAGCGCCCGCGGAACAACGGCTGGATAACGCCGAGGGGCAGACGACCCCGAAGTCCCGCCGGAGATTTCTCATAGCTTTGCAGTCTGCCCCTTCACGACTTCATCGTAATCGTTAGCAACGGATTCCACCGTCTGCGGCGAACAGGTCGCTATGGGGATCGCGAGGGCAGAAATGTCTCAACTGCGCGGCGCAGGCCCCGAGACATTGCGATAGGCGGCGGGGAACTGCGCGCTGCGGATGGCGAAGCGCTGCGGCTGTTCAACATTTTCGGCATAAGTCAGGCGCTTTCCAGCCCCTATACGGGCGTTCTGGCAAACTCGCCTCGCCACTCGAGAAGCGCCGCTTTCGCCATACATCAGAGCCCAAAGCCGGAAGTTTCCCTCGTCGAGTGGGCAGAGCGTTACGGGGAGCGCCTTCTCCTGCCGTTCCGGATTGAAACCGTGCATTTACCACTTGGCCAAAGGCTCTGCGGCACCCGCTGAATGCATCCTCCCGCACCCGCCAGGAACAAAACCGCCTTCCGCCTGTTGGGGCCGCGTTCGAACGCAAGGAGGTTACGCTCATGCATACACGACAGAACGCGGTGGGCAGGTATCCCTACCGCTCCGTATTTGTCCCGTTTCCGCTGGTGGCATTCAGCTTCGCGCTGATCACGGATATCCTCTATTGGCGGACGTCCGTTTTGATGTGGCAGCACTTCTCCGAATGGCTGTTGCTGGGCGGGCTCGTTTTCGGCGCGCTTGCGGTGCTTGCCGGCATCGGCGACGCGCTGCGCCCCAACGCCCGCCATTACCGACCCGGCTGGGGCGAAACGGTCGGCTACATCGTCGTTCTCGCACTCGCGATCCTGAACAGCTTCGTCCACGCTGGCGACGGTTGGAGAGCGGTGGTGCCGGGCGGTCTGATCCTCTCCGCGATCACCTTCATCGCGATCCTCGCCACGCTCTGGCTTTCCGCCGTCCGCCCGTTTTCCCATGAATGGAGGATCCTCCATGACTAAGTTCAGCCTTACAAGAAAACGCGTCCTCGCCCTCACGGCGGGTTCGGCGCTCATTACGCTGTCCGCCTGCGGCGACGGCGGCCAGGTCGACCCTTCAGAGCAGATCGGCGCCGATCCGGTGCTGCCCGAGCCGGAGCATTCCCTGCTGCCGAGCATGAAGGTCGCCGAAGTCGTCGGCTGGGACGAGGGCGAGACGCCCGATGTGCCCGATAACCTGACTGTCTCGGCCTATGCCGGGGATCTCGCCAATCCGCGCACGGTGCACACGCTTCCCAATGGCGATGTGCTGGTTGTCCAGGCGCGCGGACCGGCCGGCCAGCCGCCGGACCGGCCGAAAGACCTGATCCGCGGCTGGATCATGTCGATGGCCCATGGAGGCGGCGGGCAGCCGAAGGAAAGCAACCTGATCACGCTGCTCAGAGACACCGATCGTGACGGCGCGGTAGATGAACGCCACGACCTTCTGACCGACCTGAACTCGCCCTTCGGCGTCGCCTGGGCCGACGACACGCTCTATGTCGCCGCGACGGATGCGATCCTGACCTATCCTTACGAACTCGGCCAGACCGAGATCACGGCAGCGCCCGAGGTGCTGACGCCGCTTCCCGGCGGACCGATCAACCACCACTGGACCAAGGATTTGGCGCTGAGCCCGGATGGCGAAACGCTTTATGCCTCCGTCGGGTCCAACTCCAACATCGCCGAAAACGGCATCGAAGCCGAAAAGGGCCGCGCGGCGATCTGGCAGGTCGATCGCGAAACCGGCGCCGCGCGTATCTACGCGTCCGGCCTGCGCAATCCCAATGGCCTTTCGATCAATCCCGATACCGGCGCGCTCTGGACCGTCGTCAACGAACGCGACGAACTCGGCCCCAATCTCGTGCCGGATTACATGACCTCGGTTGAAGACGGCGCGTTTTACGGATGGCCATGGAGCTATTACGGCGATCATGTGGACGCGCGGGTTCACCCGCAGCGCCCGGACATGGTGGACCAGGCGATCGCCCCGGACTATGCGCTCTCCAGTCACGTGGCCCCGCTCGGCATGGCCTTTTCGCAAGGCTCGGCACTGCCCGAGGATTATGCCGCAGGCGCATTCGTCGGCGAGCACGGAAGCTGGAACCGGACCGTGTTCAACGGCTACAAGGTCGTGTTCGTGCCGTTCGTGAACGGCGAGCCGGCTGCCGCCGCGGTCGACGTCGTCACCGGATTTCTGGACGGGGATGAGGCGCGCGGCCGGCCGGTCGATGTCGGCATCGACGGAACCGGCGCATTGCTCATTGCCGACGATGCCGGCAACACGGTCTGGCGGGTCGCCGCCGCCGATGGCGCGATCACGCCGGAGCCGCTCGGAACCGACGAAATGCCGGCAGGCTCCATAGCCGCGGGCATGGCGGCGGCAGGCGGCGAAGGCAACACCGGTTCACAGCCCTCGGAGATACCTGCCGCGGCGACCGGCGACGACGGCAATGCGTCTGGCGACGGGGAAGCCCCGCCGCCCTCCGCCGACGAACAGCTCACCGGCCAGGAGCCGGTGGAAGGCGGGCAGGCGGACACGCCACCGCAGACCGATATCGTTCCGGCCACGGAGCCGCCCGGCAGCATCAAGGACACGCAGTAACCGATAGACGCGGCGGGCGCAGGGCGTCCGCCGTTTTTGAACGGTCGCCGGTTACCCTGAAAGGAGATAAGCATGAGAGGTTGGAGCATTGCGGGCGCAGCCATCATCATCGTGGTGATCATCGCTGCCTTCGCCATAGGCAGAAGCAGCGCCGACAATGATGATCAGGCCGACAAGGCGCCCCCTCACGCGATGAACCCGAGCAACTGATCGGCGAAAGAAAAGCGCCGGACGCAAGCCCGGCGCTGCTATTTGGAATCGAACTTCACGCTACTCGTCCTTGCGGCGGTTGGCGCTGTGGTCCTTGTATTCCTCGCTCTGCACGTTCTTGCCATCAAGCCCGCGCTCCTCGGAGTGGCGGGCCTTGTCGCGGTTGGACAGAACCTCGTTCTTCGGCAGGATTTCGTCCTCAAGGTCCGTCAGGGCGCCTTCGCCGCTGCTCTTGCCCTTGGAACCCGGTCCGAAATGTTTCTTGTCGGCATTTGCCATCGGTTTCTCCTATCGTTTTGGTCCGTCAAAGACCGGCCTTTGCGCCTAACCGGAGAGAGGTCGCGATGTTCCGGGAAGAGCGGAATCATGTCCTGTCGTCGATCAGGCGGGCATTGCGCTGGCCCGTGAGGAAGGTCCAGATCCACTGGACGCTGACGAGCAGTCGTTTTTCAAAGTTCACCAGCAGATAGACATGGATGAGCGCCCAGAGCCACCACGCGAGGCGGCCCGTCAGCTTGAACCGGCCGGACTGGAAGACCGCCGCATTGCGGCCGATGACTGCGGTGATGCCGCGATTGCGGAAGCGGAACGGTGTATCGTCATCACGGTCTTCGGTTTTTCGTCTCAGCTTCCTGCCGAGATATTTGCCCTGCTGCTTGGCGACCTGCGCCAGCGCCGGGAACGGCCCGCCTTCGGCCTGAACCGAGGCCGCATCGCCGAGAATGTAAATATCCTCGAAGCCGATGGCGCTGAGATCGGCCGCCACCGGCACCCTGCCCCCGGACTGAGGTTCCACGCCAAGCCACTCCGCCACCGGCGTCGCCCTGACGCCCGCGCCCCAGATGACGCAGCCGGTCGGGATTGTTTCACCGCCCGCGGTGACCTCTTCAGCAGCGATCGCCTCGACCGGTGTGTTGACGCGGACATCCACGCCCCTCGCCTCAAGTCGCCTCAGCGCGTAGCGGGAGAGCTTCTCGTCAAAGCCCGAGAGAATGCCCGGCCCGGCCTCCAGCAGGATGATGTTCAATTCTTCGGGCGCGATGTTCCTGAAATCCCGCCGCAACAGAAACACGCCGAGTTCGGCGATGGCGCCGGCGAGTTCAACCCCGGTGGGCCCGCCGCCGACGATCACGAAGGTCAAAAGCTTTTGGCGCTCTTCCGGTTCAAGCGTCAGTTCGGCCCGCTCAAAGGCGAGAAGCAGCGTCTCGCGCACCTGCCGGGCATCGCGGTTGGTCTTGAGGCCGGGGGCATGTTGCTTCCATTCGTCATGGCCGAGATAGTTGTCGACGGAGCCGGTCGCGATCACCAGCGTATCATATTCCACCGGCGCGCCGTCCCGCGTCAGAACCGCCTTGCGTTTCGCATCGATGCCGACAACTTCGGCCATCACCACATCGACATTGCGCTCCTTTCCGAGCGTTCGCCGCAGCGGCTCGGAAATATCGGCGGGCGACAGGATGGCGGTCGCGATCTGGTAGAGCAGAGGCTGAAACAGATTGTGGTTGCGCTTGTCGATGAGCGTCACATCGACCAGCGCGCCGCCGAGCTTCGATGCGCAGGCCAGACCGCCAAATCCGCCGCCGACGATGACGATGCGGTTCGGCCGTCGGGCCGCTGCGTCAGCCTCCGACTTCGTTGCGCGGCCGGTCTCCGGAAGTCTCTCGACGCCATTGGCTGCCCCGGCCGAGCGGGTGTCTTCGCTGGATGCGATCATTGGCAATGCTCCTTGGCTGAAATCGGGTAGCAAGCGATCTCCGCTTCGCATCGAACCTCAACACGGAAGAAATGTTCCGCACCGGACAAAAAGCTCAGGAACAAATCTCGAAGTCGGATGTTCGGCGACAGCGAATTCATGGCGAGTATCCATGGCGAGAGCGCCATGGCGCGCGGTCAAAAGCCGGAACCATTCGGGCATGCCGGTGTTAACCAATAAAGTTGCCCTGCCGGGGCGACGCCGATCAAGGGGGCCGGCGTGGCACAGATTTTCAGCGCTTCAGCGGATGCGAAGCTTCGGCTTTTCGCCGGAGCGTTCGCGCTTGCCGTGGTGGTGGGCGGCGCGCTGTGGTGGTCGGCGGCCAGTTCCAGCTATCGCACCGGCGTCGACTGGGTCAGCGAACAGCCCGTCCCCTTCAGCCATCAGCACCATGCCGGCGAACTCGGCATCGACTGTCGCTATTGCCACGACACGGTCGAGACAAGCGCGAAAGCCGGCCTGCCGCCGACCGAGACCTGCATGACTTGCCATTCGCAGATCTGGACCGATACGCCGATGCTGGCGCCGGTGCGCAAGAGCCTCGCCACGGGAGAACCGCTTGAGTGGAACCGCGTCGCGCGGGTTCCTGACTATGTCTATTTCGATCACTCGATCCATGTGGCCACCGGCGTGCCCTGCGAGACCTGCCACGGTCGGGTCGATACCATGCCGCTGATGAAACAGGCAAAGCCGTTCGAGATGGGCTGGTGCCTCGATTGCCATCGCGATCCCGCTCCCGAACTGCGCCCGCCGAGCGAAGTCACCCGCATGGACTGGTCGGGCTTCGATGACGATCTCGCGGCGCATCGCGATTACGGCGCGCTGGTGGTCGAGGCGCGCGGGATCGAGCCGGACCGTCTCGACGACTGCAATGTCTGTCACCGATGAAGGAGGGTATGTGACGCAAGGATCCGACATCGTCCGCAAACATCTCAAAGGCCGTTCGGGCAAGGCGCTCTGGCGCGGACTGGAGCAATTGTCCGCCACGGAAGAATTCAACGCTTTCCTGACCTCGGAATTCCCGGCGCTTCAGGCCATGGGCGACGGCATCACCCGTCGCGGGCTGCTGAAGACCATGGCCGCGTCCTTCGCCCTTGCCGGCCTCACGGGTTGTGAGGCAAGCGCCGACGAGGATGCGCTGCCCTATGTGCGCGCCGCCGCAAACCGCGAAGAGCCGGTGCTGTATGCGACCGCAACGTGTCTTTCGGGCTATGCGCTCCCTGTTCTCGGCCGGACGGTCGCGGGGCGGCCAGTGAAGCTCGAGGGCAATCCCGATCATCCGGCCACTGGCAGGGCCACCGATGTCTTCCTGCAGGCGGCCCTCCTCGGCCTCTACGATCCGGACCGGTCGCAAGCGCCCAGGGAATTCGGCGATCCCGCGAGCTGGGCTTCCTTCGACGCCTTTCTGGCGGAAAAACGCGCGACCCTGGACGCGACCGCCGGCGCGGGTCTCAGCATTCTCACCGGCCAGATCACGTCTCCGACCCTGATCCGCCAGCTCGAGGCGCTGCTTGCCCGCTGGCCGCTGGCGCGCTGGCACGTCACCGAACCGGTCAACGAGGACAATCGCATTCTCGGCGCCGAGGCGGCCTTCGGCCGGGCGCTGATGCCGCAGCCGGATTTCAGCCGCGCCGAGACCATCGTCTCGTTCTCCGATGATTTTCTGGGCCCCGGCCCACGCCAGTCGGTCAACGCCCGGCAATGGAGCCAAAGACGCAAGGCTTTTCGCGACGGCAACGGCGAGAGTCGCATCCTTATGGCCGAGGCAAGCCCGAGCCTCACCGGAGCCCGCGCCGACGAGCGGCTGATCGCCGCCGAACAGCGGATGCCTGCGCTGCTGTCGGCACTTGCGGCACGGCTTGGCGTCGTCGATGAGGCGCCGGACCTGAGTGAAAGCGAAAGCCGCTGGGTCGATGACGCGGCGGCGAAGGTCGCGGCGGAACGCGCGCTGGTAACGGTCGGGGCGCATCACGCGCCGGCGCTGCATGCGCTTGCCTACAGGATCAACCAGCGTCTCGGCGCGATCGGCGAGACACTTGCCTTCACCGACCCAGTCGCCGCAACGCCGGCCGGCCAGCGCGATCTCGACAGCCTAATTGCAGATATGGATGCGGGCGCGGTTTCGACGCTGTTCGTGCTCGACTGCAACCCCGCCTATGCCGGGCCGCCCGCCTTCGCCGCGGCGATGGCCAGGGTCGAAACGTCGCTACATGCCGGGCTTTATAGTGATGAGACGGCCGCGCTCTGTCGCTGGCACCTGCCGATCCCCCACGATCTCGAAAGCTGGAGCGATGCGCGCGCGGTCGACGGCACGGCGAGCGTCCTGCAGCCGCTGGTGCGGCCGTTCTATGCCGTCCGCTCGCCGCATACGCTGCTTGCCAACCTGATGGGCGAAGCCGAGACGGATGCCCGCGCGATCGTGAGGACGACTTGGCGGGAACGGCTTACTGGCGACTTCGAAGCGCAATGGAATGAAGCCCTGTATGCCGGTTTCGTTGACGGCACGGCGGCCCCGGCGATCGCCCCACCTGAAGCCGCCGGCGGGCCATGGGCGATGCCCGCCCCGGAAGAGGCCGCGCTCACCCTGCTCATCCAGCCGGATCCGTCGGTCTGGGATGGCCGTTTCGGCAATAATGGCTGGCTTCAGGAAACGCCGAAGCCGATGACCAAGCTGACATGGGGCAATCCGATCCTCATCAGCCCGGCGCTCGCCGAGCGCGAAGACCTCGCCGCCGGCGACGTCATCCGGCTCCGCCATGGCGACAGAACGGCGGAAGGCCCGGTCTGGATCCTGCCCGGCCAGCAGGCCGAGACACTCACCCTCACCCTCGGCTATGGCCACCGAAGCTTCGGCACACTCGCCGATGGTCTGGGCACCAATGCCTATGCGCTGGCGGTGGGCGGCGCCATGCTGAGCGGGATCACGCTGGAGAAAACGAGCGCGCGCGAAAAGCTCGCCTCGACCCAACTTCACCAGGCGATGGAGGGGCATGATTTCGTCAAGACCGTCACCGCCGAGGCATCGCGTCAGGCGGCCGCAAAGTACGAAGAAAAGCCGGGAAGCTTCTATCCGGAAAAACCAAAGACCAGCCCGGCCTGGGGCATGTCGATCGACCTCGACGCCTGTATCGGCTGCAATGCCTGCGTGGTGGGCTGCAATGCGGAGAACAATATTCCGGTGGTCGGCAAGGACCTTGTGGCCGAGGGGCGCGAGATGCACTGGCTGCGCATCGACCGATATTACGAAGGCCCGCCGGAGGCGCCGCTTTCCTATTTCCAGCCCGTGCCCTGCATGCATTGCGAGGATGCGCCCTGCGAGATGGGCTGTCCGGTCAATGCCACCGTCCACAGTTCCGACGGGCTCAACGTACAGATCTATAACCGCTGCATCGGCACCCGCACCTGCGCCTCCTACTGCCCCTACAAGGTGCGCCGCTTCAACTGGTTCGACTATACCGGCGACGACCCCGAGCAACTGCGCGCCATGCGCAATCCGGAGGTCACCGTCCGCTCCCGCGGCGTCATGGAGAAGTGCACCTATTGCGTCCAGCGGATCGAAACCGCGCGCATCGACGCCGACCGCGAAAACCGGCCGCTCCGCGATGGCGAGGTGGTGACAGCCTGCCAGCAGGCCTGCCCGACACAGGCGATCAGCTTCGGCGATGTCGCCGATCCTGACACCGAGGTCAGCCGGCGGAAGGCGGAGCCGCGCGACTACCTGCTGCTGGAAGAGGTCAACACCAAGCCGCGCACATCCTATCTCGCACGGGTGGAGGTGTGATGACGGAGGCAAGACCACTTTCTGCCGAACGGATCGACGCCGTCACCGACCTGCCGCTCGGTTTTCCGGCACCACGGGCGTGGGCGCTCTCGTTCGCCTTCGCCCTGCTGCTGCTTCTCTGCTTCGCCGTCGCCGTCACGGTGCTGTTCTGGCGCGGCGTCGGCGTGTTCGGCAACAATATCCCGGTCGCCTGGGGCTTTCCGATCGTCAACTACATCTGGTTCCTCGGCATCGGCCATGCCGGAACGCTGATCTCCGCGCTGCTGCTCCTGACCGGCGTCGGAAAGCGCAATGCGCTCAACCGCTTTGCCGAGACGATGACGCTCTTTGCAGTCGTCTGCGCCGGGCTCTACCCGATCCTCCATCTCGGCCGGCCGTGGCTGTTCTACTGGACGGCGCCCTATCCGAACACCATGGGCATCTGGCCGCAGTTCAAGAGCCCGCTCTCCTGGGATTTCTTCGCCGTGCTGACCTATCTCGTGGCCTCCGCCGCCTTCTGGTATGTCGGCGCGATCCCCGATTTCGCCCGCCTGCGCGACCGGGCAAAGGGCCGCCTCGGCCAGGTCTGCTACGGGCTCGCCGCCCTTGGCTGGCGCGGCTCCATGCGGCACTGGCGGCGCTGGGAGCAGGCCTATCGGCTCTGCGCCGGACTTGCCGTCACGATGGTGTTCATCATCACCGCGGCCTATTCGCTGCTGCTCGGCGGCGGGCCAATCCCCGGCTGGAACTCGTCGATCTTTCCGCCCTATTTCCTCTGCGGCGCGGTGTTTTCCGGCTTTGCGGTGGTGGCGGTGATCATGGCGGTGTTGCGCCGCGCCTTCCGGCTCGATGATATCCTCACCGATGCCCATAGCGACCTGATCGGCAAGCTGCTGCTCGCGGTCGGGCTGATGACGGCATACGGCTATCTCGCCGATATCTTCAACGCGCTCTATTCCGGCGAACAATCGGAGCTCGCAACGCTGCATGACCGTCTTTCAGGCGCCTATGCCTGGAGCTTCTGGGGCGCGGTGATCTGCAATTTCGTGCCGTTGCAGCTGCTCTGGCTGCGGCGTGTGCGGCGAAACAGCCTGCTGCTTGCCGCCATCGGCGTTTCGGTCGCCGCCGGCATGTGGATGGAGCGGTATATGCTGATCGTCACCGGGCTTTACCGCGATCATCTCGTCTCCTCCTGGGGCACGTTTCAGGCGAGCCTCTGGGACTGGGCATTGTTTGCCGGCATGATCGGCGTCTTCCTGGCGCCGTTCCTGCTCTTCGTCCGCCTGCTGCCGATCGTCTCCGGCTTCGAGCTGAAAAAAGCGTCAGAGGAGGCCCGCCATGTCCGCTGACCATCCCGAGACGCATTATCATGCCGCAGCCGCCGGCTTCGCCGGACCAGAGGGGCTTGCTTCCCATCTCGCAACATTGCGGCAGCGCGGCTATAGCAAGCTGGACGTTCTCGGCCCCTATTTCTCCGAGGAGATCGCCGATGCGCTCGACGCTGGCGACAACCGCGTTGCCTGGATCACGCTTGCCGGCGGGCTTTTCGGCGCGCTTGCCGGGCTGGGCGTCCAGCTCTACGCCAATTACGCCTATCCGCTGAATATCGGCGGGCGGCCCATCTTCGCCTGGCAGCCGCTGCCGATCATCACGCTCGAAGTTGCGGTGATGTCTGCCATCGTCTTCGCGGTCATCGGCACACTTCTGTCCTGCCGGCTGCCGAAGCTGCACCACCCCGATTTCGAAATCCCGGATTTTTCCGCCGGCGACCGCTTCTACATCCTCGTCCACGCCACCGACGAGCACTTCGACACCGCGCGAACCCCGGATGACCTGAAGAACCTCGGCGCAGAAACCGTCGCACTGGTGCCGCTGCCGGAGGCGCCGTCGTGACCATCCGAGCGCTTCCCCTGTTGGCCTGCCTTCTCATCCTTGCCGCCTGTGACGGCATGAATGATCAACCGCGCTATGACGACTATGAGGAAAGCTCGCTCTTCTCCGATGGCAAGGCGCTCCAGCATCCGCCGGAGGGCACGGTCTCGCGCAGCGCCCCGGCCCAAACCGCCGCGCTTCAGACCCGCCCGCCGATGGACCGCGCGCTGCTGGAGCGGGGGCAGGAGCGCTACGCGATCTTCTGCGTTCCGTGTCATGATCCCGCCGGCTACGGCAATGGCCGCATCCCCTCGCGCGGCTTTCCCGCCCCGCCGAGCTTCCATTCCGAACGTCTGCGCAACGTCGATCCGCGCTACATTGTGAACGTCATCACCGATGGCTATGGCGTCATGTATCCCTATGCCGGCCGCGTTCCGCCACGCGACCGCTGGGCGATCGCGGCCTATGTCAAGGCGCTGCAGCTCAGCCAGGATGCGCCGGAGCCGCTGCTATCGGCGGAAGACCGGCAAAAGCTTGCGGAGGCGCGGCCATGACCCTTCGACCAACCGTCCCGTTGATCCGCCTGATTGCCGGCCTGCTGCTGTTGGCGGTCGCCGGATTGCTGATCGCCGACCGGCCGGAACCGCGTCTCGCCGGCCTGCTCGCGGCCAGCGTTTTCGCGAGCGCCATCCCGATCGGCGCTGCCTTCCTGCTGCTCGTCATGGCGCTCACCGGCGGACGCTGGCAGCGCGAGTTCGCCGGCGCGACGGCGGGTCTCGTCCGGCTTGCGCCGATCTTCGTGGCCTTTCTGCCTCTGCTTCTGCTCTCACAAACACTCTACGGCTGGCAGGGGATGGAGCGCGACACCACGTTCCGCGCTCTGTTTCTCAACGAATGGGCCTATGCGCTGGTAACGATCGGCTTCCTGCTGGCACTGCTGATCGCGCCATGGTGCGCGGCGCGCTCCCGCGCTGCTGCCGCAGTCTCCCTTATCCTGTTCGTCATCCTGCAGGGGCTGGCGACAAGTCTGTGGCTGATGCCGCTCGCGCCGGGTTATTTTTCCTCCGGCTTCGCGCTCTATGTGCTGTCGCTCCAGGTCAATATCGCGCTCTGCCTGCTCGTGCTTTCAGCCCCTGCAGCGCGCACGCTGCTCTCCGGCACGCTGCTGCTGGTGGCCGTGCTGTTCTGGCTCTATTTCGCCTACATCCAGTATTTCGTGTCCTGGAACGTCAATTCCGCCGCCGGGCTAGAATGGTTCGCGCCGCGCAGCGCGGGGATCTGGCGCTATGTCGAATACCTGCTGGCGGCAAGCGGCGCAGTGCCCGCAGCGCTCCTGCTCTTCCCCCCGATCCGCCAGTCGCGACGCTGGGTCGTGGCGCTCGCCCCCATCGTCCTCGCCGGCAAGGCTGTCGAATGCCTCTGGCTTACGCTTCCCGGCCGCGGCGGCCTTGCCGTGGCACTCCTTTCCGGCGCGGGCCTGATGCTCGCGGCAAGCGCCGGGCTTCGCCCGCCGCGGGAGGTCCGGCCATGAGCGAGAACAATAACAGCGCAGAGTATGAACAGCGCGATGTCTCCGTCCGTATGGTCCTTTATGCCGGCGCCATCCTCGTGGTCTTCGTGGCCGTATCGCTGGCCTTTGTCGCGTTCCTGACCGGCCTTTTCAGCGTGCCGGACCGCGAACCGACGCCCGTCCGGACCGCCGAAAGACCCGTCGCCGGCCCACGGCTGGAAGTCTATCCGAAGGCCGATCTCGAGGCGCTGAACGCGAGGAACCGACGCCTCATCGAAACCTACGGCCGCAGCGAGGACGGCCGCATACGCATTCCCGCCGAGCGCGCCATCGATATCCTCGCCGACCGCGGTTGGCCGAACGATACCAATGGAGATGGCCGATGATCAAGCTCCCGTTCCTGGCGTTGCTCCTCGCGCTGCTCGCCGTTCCGGCACTCGCCGCCCGCGACGCCAATTTCGACCCTTTCGGGCTTGCGGGCATTGACGAGCGGCCGGACGCCGAGATCCCCCTCGATCTGCCTTTCCGGAACGCCGATGGCGAGACGGTAACGCTCGCCGAACTTGCCGATGGAAAGCCGATCGTGCTGGTCCCGGTTCTGCACGACTGCCCGAACATCTGCGGGGTGACGCTCTCCGGCGTCATGCAGGCGATCCGGGCGCAGGAATTTGAGCCGGGCAAGGATTTCACCATGATCGCCTTCGGCATCGATCCGGCCGAAGGGTCGGAGGATGCCCGCGCCGATCTCGCAGTGCTGCAAACATCCTTCCCGGACATCGACATGACCGGCATTCACGCAACGACCGGCACGAAGGAGAACATCCGCGCGGTCACCGATGCGCTTGGTTATCGCTATGCCTATGACGAACGCATCAGCCAGTATGCCCATGTCGCCGCCACCGCCTTCCTGACCCGCGACGGACATTTGAGCCGCTGGATCTATGGCTTGACGCCGCAGCCGACCGACATGAAGCTGGCGCTGACGGAGGCCGGCGAAGGCAGGATCGGCGACTGGGGCGACCAGATCCTGCTGCTCTGCTACCACTATGACCCGGTCACCGGACGCTACGGCTCGCTGGTGCAATCCATGCTGAGGATCGGCGGCGGGCTGACCGCGCTGGCCGGCGGCGGGCTGATCGCAATGGCGCTTATGCGCGAACGCCGGAAGCGGAAGGAGGCGGCGGAATGAGCGATTTCATTGCGCTCTGGCCAGAGTCCGCCTCCGCCTATAGCGGCCGGATCGACCTTTTGATGTGGGTGTTCACGGCGCTCGTCGTGGCGCTTTCGGCGCCGGTCTTCATCCTGATCGCCTATTATGCCTGGAAATACCGCGCCGGCCGCAAGGCGGACCGCAGCGACCGGGTCAACCGCAACACCCTGATGGAGATATCCTGGGCGCTGATCCCTTTCATCCTGATCGTCATCCTCTTCGTCTGGTCGACGCGGATGTTCTTCACCGTCCATCAGCCGCCGCCGGATGCGATGGAGATCAACGTCGTCGCCAAGCAGTGGATGTGGAAATTCGAGCATGCCGGCGGCCAGCGCGAGATCGATGAGCTGCATGTGCCGGTCGGCGAGCCCGTCAGGCTGTCGATGGCCTCGCAGGATGTGATCCACAGTCTCTATATTCCGGCGCTCAGGCTGAAGCAGGACGTCGTTCCCGGCCGCTATACCTCGCTCTGGTTCACAGCCGATAAGCCCGGCACCTACCACCTCGCCTGCGCGGAATTCTGCGGCGCCGACCATTCGGAGATGACCGGCCGTTTCATCGTCATGGAAAAACCCGCCTTCGCCGCCTGGCTGGAACAGGCGGGAACCGATGCGTCGCTGGCGGCGGAGGGCGAAAAACTCTTCCGCGACAATGGCTGCAGCGGTTGCCACAGCCCCGCCGCCACCGTGAAGGCGCCCGATCTCGAAGGGCTTTACGGCAGCCCGGTTCCGCTTGCCGACGGCAGCATGGTGACGGCCGATGACCAGTATATCCGCGACAGCATCCTGCTGCCGCAGTCTGAGATCGCCGCCGGCTATCCGCCGATCATGCCGACATTCAAGAACGTGCTCAGCGAGGACGAGGTGATGAAGCTCGTCGCCTATATCAAGTCGCTCGCCACGCCGGAGGACACGCCGTGACTGAAAACCCGCCAAGCTATCTCAATGCCGGCCATACCATCCGCTCCTGGCTGCTGACGACCGATCACAAGCGCATCGCCGTTCTCTATCTGGTTTCGGTGACCTTCTTCTTCCTGGTCGGCGGGGCAGCCGCCGGGCTGGTGCGCGCTGACCTGTTGACGCCCGAAGGCGACCTCCTGACCAATGAGGGCTATAACCGCGCCTTCACGCTGCACGGCGTCATCATGGTCTGGTTCTTCCTGATCCCGTCAATTCCCAATGTCTTCGGCAATTTCCTGATCCCGCTGATGATCGGGGCGCGCGATCTCGCCTTCCCCCGGCTGAACCTCCTGAGCTGGTACATCTATATGCTGGGCGGCCTGTTCACGCTGATCGTGCTGCTTGTCGGCGGCGTCGATACCGGCTGGACGTTCTACACGCCGCTGTCATCGATGTTTTCCAACGGCCATGTCGTGCTGGTCGCCGCCTCTGTATTCATCGTCGGCTTCTCGTCGATCCTGACCGGCCTCAACTTCATCGTCACCATCCACAAGCTGCGCGCGCCCGGCATGGGCTGGGGACGCATGCCGCTGTTCGTCTGGTCACACTACGCCACCTCGATCATCCTGGTGCTGGCAACGCCGGTGCTGTCGATCACGCTGGTGCTGATTGCGGCCGAACGGCTGTTCGGCCTCGGCATCTTCGATCCGTCACTCGGCGGCGATCCGCTGCTGTTCCAGCATCTCTTCTGGTTCTACAGCCACCCGGCGGTCTACATCATGGTGCTGCCGGCGCTCGGCGTTATCAGCGAACTTGTGGCCGCCGCCGCCCGCAAGCCGGTCTTCGGCTACAGCTTCGTCGCCGGCTCATCGATTGCGATCGCGATCATCGGCTTCTTCGTCTGGGGCCACCACATGTTCGTCTCCGGTCAGTCGATGTATGCAAGCGCGGTGTTCTCGTTTCTGAGCCTCGCCGTCGCTGTTCCCTCCGGCATCAAGGTCTACAACTGGACGGCGACGCTCTACAAAGGCAATATCCTGCTCGATCCGCCCTTCCTGTTCGCCATGTCCTTCATCGGGTTGTTCGTCGTCGGCGGGCTGACGGGGATCGCGCTGGCGATGCTCTCCATCGACGTGCATGTCCATGACACCTATTTCGTCGTCGCCCATTTCCACTACATCATGGTCGGCGGCACGATCTCGGCCTATTTCGGCGCGCTGCATTTCTGGTGGCCGAAGATGTTCGGGCGGATGTATCCGCTCACCTGGGGACGGATCACTGCGGTCACGATCTTCTTCGGCTTCAACCTGACCTTTTTTCCGCAGTTCATCCTCGGTTTTCTCGGCATGCCGCGGCGCTATCACGTCTATGCGCCGGAGTTCCAGACGCTGCATGTCCTCTCGTCCGCGGGCTCCACCCTGCTCGGCTTCGCCTACCTGCTGCCCTTCGTCTATCTCGGCTATTCGCTCGTCGCCGGCAAGCGCGCGAGCGCCAATCCCTGGGGCGCGACGGGGCTTGAATGGACGGTGCCATCGCCGCCGTCGAAGCATAATTTCGTCGAGATACCGAACGTGACCGGCAGGCCCTACGATTATCCGGTCGACACGGAGGGCAGAAAATGAGCCAAGACCTGCCGCGCCTCAAGGAGCCCTACAGCACGCGCGGGCAGCAGCGCGAGGCCGATATGCTCGGCGTCTACCTGTTTCTCGCAAGCGAGATCATGCTGTTCGGCGGCCTGTTCGCCGTGATCTTCGTCGCCCATTACCTGCACCCGGAAGAATTCATCGCGGCATCGAAGAAGATGCATGTGGCGATCGGCGCCGCCAACACGATGATCCTGCTGACATCGAGTGCACTGGTGGCAATCGCGGTGAAGGCGGCGCGCGCCGGGCATGCCCGGCCGGTCTCGCTCTGCCTCGCGCTTGCGGCCGTGCTCGGCGTCGCCTTCCTCGGCCTCAAGGCCTATGAATATTGGAGCGAATATCAGGAAGGCCTGCTGCCCCTGCCCGGCCTCCAAACTGATTTCACCTCGCCCGGCGAGCACCTGTTCATGAATATCTACCTCGTCGCGACCTCGCTCCACGCGCTGCATCTGACCATCGGGGTCGCGGTGCTGAGCCTGTTCGCCTGGCTTGTCCATTCCCGACGCGTGAAGCTCCCGGCAGGCGCCACGGCCACAGAGACGGCGGCGACCTACTGGCACCTCGTCGACATCATCTGGATCTTCCTGTTTCCCGTCCTTTATCTCGCACGGTGATCGCTATGCGCCAATATCTGCAGACCTCAGTCATCTGGCTGTTTCTTGCCCTCCTGCTGGGCCTCACGGTGCTGGCGAGCTACATGCTCACCGGCCCCGTCAGCCTGTTCGCGGGCCTGCTCATCGCGTCGATGAAAGCGGGACTGGTCCTCTGGTTCTTCATGGGCATGCGGCATGAGACGCCGATGATCCGCCTGTTCGGCACCGGCGCGCTGTTCTGGTTTGCAGCTTTGCTGCTGCTGACATTCGTGGACTACCTGTCGCGGGGCGCGGTGTGAGCGGAGCGGCCGCACGAAACAATAAGGCCCGCGAGCTATTAACAGGGTGAACAGCTTTTATTCGAAAAGGTCTCGCCCGCGAACACAGAAGGAATCGAACACATGCCCGTCTGGATCCATGTTCTCTCCATTCTATCGCTGATCGTTGCAATTGCCTGCGCCTTCGTCATCGCGCTCGACGTGAAACGGCATCCGCAGCACATGTGGATCATGAACCTCGTCTGGCCGCTGGTGGCGCTTTTCGGTTCGGTGGCCGCGCTCTGGGCCTATTTCCGCTATGGCCGTCTCGCGACGACGGAAGCGCACCATGAAGCGATGCAGCACGACCGCAAGCCGCCGAGCCAGGCCGTGACGCCGTTTGCGGTGATGGTCGGCAAGGGGGCGGCGCATTGCGGCAGCGGCTGCGCGCTGGGCGACCTGATTGCCGAATGGCTCGCCTTTTTCGTGCCGGCGGTCGCCGTCTGGTTCGGCTGGCAGACGATCTTTGCGGAAAAGATGTTCGCCGTGTGGGTGCTGGACTATATCTTCGCCTTCTCGCTCGGCGTCGTGTTCCAGTATTTCACGATCAAGCCGATGCGCGGACTGTCCGTGGGCCAAGGCATCATCCAGGCGATCAAGGCCGATTTCCTGTCGCTGACGGCCTGGCAGGTCGGCATGTATGGTTTCATGGCCTTTGCTCAGTTCTTCCTGTTCCGCCACCTCCTCGGCATCAAGCTGGAAGTCGCGACGGTCGAGTTCTGGTTCATGATGCAGATCGCCATGTGGGCGGGGTTCGCGACCGCCTATCCGGTCAACTGGTGGCTCTTGTCAAAGGGCATCAAGGAGAAGATGTGATTGTCAGGCCTGAACCTTTTTGCGCGATTGCGGCGCGCAGGCTATGAACGGTGCATGACCCGGACGAATCCCCGATTTGTTCATCACGATGTAAGGCAGGAACCCGCATGACGCTCACGCCCAAAACCTTCCTGACTGTCGGCGTGAGCGCCTCGGCCCGCAACATTGGCGCAGTGGAGCGCTTCTTCCGGGGCCTGCCTTCTGACCACGACATGACCTTTGTGCTCGTGGTCGGCGGCCATGGGGATGCCGGAGACCTTACCGCGACCCTTGGCGAAATGACCCCGATGCGGGTGATGAACGCAGCCGACGGCCAGCGGCTGGAAAAGCGCACGGTCTATCTCGCCGCCGAGGACGGCGCGCTTTCCATAAAAAACGGCGCGTTCTATCTTCCATCGCCTTCGGAAACCTCCGACCTGCGTCCCGCCGATACGCTGCTGAGCGCGCTCGCCAGGGACCAGGGCGATCATGCCGCCGCGGTCATCCTCGCGATCCCGGATGGCATGCTCGGCGCAAAGGCGATCAAGGAACAGGGCGGCCTCACGCTCGCCCAGGCGAGCGACACAGCCTCTGCGGAATCCGGTTTCTTCCACAATGCGCTGCGCGAAAGCGTGATCGACATCACCGAAGATGCCGAGCGGATGGGCCAGCGGCTTGCCGACTACGCCCGCGGCTTCCTGCTGCTCGCCGACCTGGAACGCGATGACGACCACGTCGACCGCATCCTCGATGCCGCCCGCCTGTCGATATGCGCGGTGCTGAAGGACCATACCGGCCACGACTTTTCCGGCTACAAGACCAAGACCTTCCTGCGCCGGGTCCGCCGCCGCATGCAGTTGAAGAACATCGAAAAGATCGAGGACTATCTCGACGTTTTCGAGAAGGACGAGGCAGAGGTCGACGCCTTCTACCGCGACCTGCTGATCAATGTCACAAGCTTCTTCCGTGACGCCAGGGCGTTTGAGACCCTTGCGAACGACATCCTGCCGCGCATCTTCAAGAACAAGCGGGCGACCGACAGCGTCCGCATCTGGGTACCCGGTTGCGCCACCGGCGAGGAGGTCTACTCGATCGCCATCCTGGTGCGGGAATATCTCAACGCCCATGAAGGGCCGAAGCCGCGCGTCCAGATCTTCGCGACCGACATCGACGAGGACGCGCTGACGGTGGCGCGGGCCGGCCGCTATCCGGACATCCTGCTCGAAGGCGTGTCGGCCGAACGGCGTCGCCGGTTCTTCACCCGCGAGGGTGCTGCCTATGTGGTCAAGAGCGATATTCGCGAACTCTGCATCTTCTCGCCGCACAGCGTCATTCAGGATCCGCCCTATTCCCGCATGGAGCTGGTGTCTTGCCGCAACCTGCTGATCTATTTCGGCCCCGAACTCCAGAACCGGGTGATCCCGACCTTCCATTACGCGCTCAAGCCCACCGGCTATCTATTCCTCGGCACATCGGAAAGCATCGGCCGCCATACCGATCTGTTCACGCCGGTCGACAAGCGCAACCGCATCTATCAGGCAAGCCCCTACGCCAACCCGACCAGCCATCTGCGCCATTTCTTCGGCGAGGGACCCGCCGTGACGCGCAATACGGGCGAGCGCAGCGAAGGCCAGCGCTCGTCGCGTTTCGCGCTCACGGCGAATGTCGAAAAGCAGGTGCTCGAACACTTCTCACCGCCCCATGTCGTGACCGACAAGGACGGCGACATCGTCTATTATTCCGCGCGCACCGGCCAGTTTCTCGAAGCCCAGCAGGGCTTGCCCAACCGCCAATTGCTGGCGATGGCGAAATACGGTCTGCGGCTTGAACTGCGATCCGCTTTTGCCGAAGCGGTGGCGCGCGGCGAGAGAGTGGTTCACGACAACATCGCATTCGATGAGGCCGGCGAGCGCGCGCAACTGGTGCGCATCACCGTCGAGCCGCTGCGGCACGGAAAGGACGACGCCAATCCGCTCTATCTCGTGCTGTTCGAGAAGACCGGCGCGAAGCCCGAACCCGCCGACAGGCAAACGCCGCCGCCCGGCGCCGACGCGATTGCGAGCCTGGAACGGGAACTCCAGGAAACGCGCGAGCGCATGCACTCGACCATCGAGGAATATGAAACCGCGCTGGAGGAGTTGAAGTCCTCCTATGAAGAGCTGATGTCAGTGAACGAGGAGGCGCAATCCACGAACGAGGAGCTCGAAGCCTCCAAGGAGGAAATGCAGTCGCTCAACGAGGAACTGGGCACGATCAATGCGGAGCTGAATAGCAAGATCGAGGAGCTCGGCCGGGTCAACAACGACCTGAAACATCTGTTTGCCAGCACCGAGATCGCGACGATCTTTCTCGACCGGACGCTTGTCGTGCGCAATTTCACCCCGGCGGCGAGCGGCCACTTCAATCTCAGAAGCCATGACGTCGGCCGCCCCCTGACCGAACTCTCGAGCACGCTCGATTATCCGGACCTGGCGGAGGACCTCGCAACCGTTCTCAACACGGACACCGGACTGGAAAAACATATCCGGCAGGAGGGCGGCTCGCGGACCTATCTGGCGCGCATCCTGCCCTACCGCACCGCCGACGGCAAAACCGACGGCGCGGTGTTCACGCTCACCGACATCACCAATCTCAAGGAAGCGGAAGAGCATCAGAAGGTTCTGATCTCCGAGCTCAATCACCGGGTCAAGAACATGCTGGCCGTGGTCGCCGCCGTGGCCGACCAGATGCTCGATTCCTCCTCATCCGTGGAACAGTACCACGGCGCGCTGGTCGGGCGGCTCAACGCCATGTCGCGCGCCTATGTGCTGCTGTCGCGCGAGCAGTGGCGCCAGGCCTCGATCCGTCAGATCCTGACCGCCGGTCTTGAACCCTTCAGCCTGCCGCGCATCACCCTTGATGGCCCGGAGCTGAAGGTCACGCCGGAAAGCAGCCTGGCGCTCGGCATGGTGGTCCATGAGCTGGCGACCAATGCCGCCAAATATGGCGCGCTCAGCACCAGCGGCGGCAAGGTGGAGGTCACCTGGCTCGTCAGCGACGGTCATTTCCAGATGAACTGGCAGGAAAAATGCGAGAAGCCGATCGAGACGCCCGAACGCAGCGGCTTCGGCAGCAGCCTCATCAAAGGCGAGATTTCGTATCGCCTCGGCGGCACGTTCGAAACCGAGTACGCGGCTTCCGGGCTGATCGCGACGATCAGCATTCCCTTCGACAAGCTGAATGCCGCCGAGGAATAGGGCTTCCGGGCCGATCTCGCATGCAGGGGTATCTTTTGCCGGTTGAAGCGCCTATGCTCCTGGCCAAGGTTGCAACGTCTATCAATGCCGGACAAGCACTTGCGAAACCCGCGAGTATGCATCCAAGGGAACAGCAACCGTTCCCGCGCGTGCTGTTCAGGAAGCCGGCCACTCCAGCGTGATACCTGCTTTTCAGGAAAGCTCAGTCGCGAATGCGCTGGTCACCCGTTCTTCGGTTGGAGGCCTTGCGTCGTGCATACTGACATGTTCACAGAATTGGAGTTTTCAGATGCAACTCTTACCGGAAACCTCTTCCAGCAGATTACAGGATCCGGACGAAAACAGCTTGCAGGGGAACCTGGACAGGCTGCGCGGATCACGGATCCTGATCGTCGAGGACGAATATCTGATCGCCCGAAACCTTGCCCGCACCTTCGAAAAGATCGGCGCCCAAGTGCTGGGGCCTGTCGCGTCGATTTCTCAGGCCATTCCGCATCTCGGCCGGGCCGACGCAGCCGTTCTGGATATCGATCTCGACGGTTCGCCGGTATTTCCGTTGGCCGATATTCTTTACCAGAACCACACGCCTTTCGTCTTCTTCTCCGGATGCGCGGAAATCATCATTCCCCATCGTTTCCGCTTCATCAATACGCTGCCGAAGCCGAACGGAATCCGCGAAGTCATCGCGTCGCTGATCGCGACCTATGACCGGTCTGCGACGGTTGCCGCCGAGGGCGACGGCGAAGACGTGATAACGCTGATGCCGAGCCTGAGGCTGGCCGCCCGGCTGCTGGTCGCCGATGACGCCGCTGCCGACCGGCTTGTGGAGCGGACCTTCGAATACGCCATCGCCCATGTCGACGAGAGACCTGCCGGAATGTCCCGGCTGGAATGGCTGCTCTCGACGCTTGAGGATCTGCGTCTCGTCGAAGGCCGAAGCATTCACAACTGAGCGTCTGGCCGCCGTCGCTTTCCATGGCCGTCGTCAAAACGCCGATCCTCTCCATCGATGCCGATATGTTCCCGTCCGGCTTTCACGGATTTCATGGAACAAAATCGTTGTCGTCGCGATTAGGGGACGTGTTGAACGGAGGTCGAAGTCATGACATCGCAGGCTATCCACGCAACGCCGGATCACCGCACGGTGGTGTTCAGAACGGCGAACGACGCCACCGTGACGGTAACGTTCCCTCAGCCGGTTGAACATCCCGAAACTTCCGCCCTGTCCGTAATCAACGGACTTGCCGACAGCCTTGCTACCCGTGAAGACGATACAAAGCTGGAGAGCGAACTCGAAGAGGGGCTGGAAGACAGTTTCCCGGCCAGCGATCCCGTTTCCGCCAGCATCACCACGACGCTTCCCAAAGGCCAGATGGGCAGAAACTGATTTGCGCTCACTGCCAGGAACATTTGCCCGGACACCCGGTTAGGGGCGGGTCAACACGCCAATAAGGGAGCAACATCCATGGCTGAGAAGACACTCAACGACCTGTTTTACGAAACGCTTCGCGACATCTACTACGCCGAGCGGAAGATCGTGAAAGCCCTGCCGCGCATGGCCCATGCCGCAAACGAGGACAAGCTGAAACAGGCCTTCGACCACCACCGCGAGGAGACCGAAGACCACATCAGCCGCCTAGAGGACATTTTCGAAATTCTCGGGAAGCCGGCGCGCGGGCGCACCTGCGACGCGATCAACGGTATTCTCGATGAAGGCGACGAAGTGATGCAGATGTTCAAGGGCACAGCCGCCCTCGATGCCGGCCTTGTTGCTGCGGCGCAGGCCGTCGAACATTACGAGATCGCCCGCTATGGCACGCTCAAAACCTGGGCCAAGCGCCTTGGCCATGACGACGTGCGGGCGCTGCTGGAACAGACGCTTTCGGAAGAAAGCAACGCCGACAGCAAGCTCACCCAGATCGCCGAAACGGCAGCCAATGCCGAGGCGGAAAAGAAGGCCGCGTAAAAAGCCGGGAGTGGATGCGCCACTTCGAAGCCCGTCGTTTGCGAGCGGCGGGCTTTTTCGTCGCCGGTTGGTATCAGCAACAGCGCTGGTGGAATCGAGCCTCAGGAAAACTGGCTACTGCACCTTGAACCGCTCCGGGTTTGCCGGAGGCTTGGTTTCAATAGTTACGCGGCTTGGACT